>JASEHO010000006.1 GCA_030018505.1 bacterium | reverse complement strand
ATGTTTCTTGCAGATTGTATCAAATGGATGAACTTTCTTGGTCTTTTTGTTTTTAATGGTCTTTTCTCTATCTTTTTGTATCTAATATAGGACATTTTCGCTTGGGTATTACAGATTTTTCTCAACAACATATATTCCTAAAAGCAAGGTGTTTCTATCTCAACTTCTTTTATTTTGCTGTAGTGTTTCCTATTTCTGGTTACAATTTTTGCTCCTTTATGAGTTGCGGTAGCAGCCACAATGGGCACATTCATATAACCTAACAATCTCCCCTGCCTTTTTCGCAATCTCAATAGAAATATCTACCTTTTCTAATATTCCATTGTCAAAATTCTATATTTTTGCTCTTGGATTCCTATTGCTCCCTAACCAAGCTCAAGGGCTTCTTTTCCAAACAATGCCTCTATCTTTGAGATAAGCTCCTCTTCTATCTTTACCCTAAAGTTTGGTGAGACAGAGAGAACCTTCTCTCCAAAATGTAGATAAAATGGACTCCTGCCAGGAAACGAAAGTAAAATCTCCTTAAGTTTATATAAGGTTTCTTCTTTCTCTGTTGCCTCTAACCTAATATGTATAGATTTGGGTGTTACCTCGAAAGAGGCAATAGGCAGAATAGATTCAGCTATGATCTTTGTCTCTGTATCTTTCTTATTAACCTCTCCCTTGACCACGACAACCTCATCCCTTCTAATATTCTGCTCATAGGCATTATAGGTCTCTGGAAAGGCAATCACCTCACAAGTTGAATACTTATCCTCTAACTTCAAGAATGCCATTTGCTTTCCATTCTTTGTAAGGGTTTTCCTTATAGATAGAATCATCCCAGCCACCATTATTGGCTCGTTAATATCCTTCTCAAAGAGCGTGCTGATATTGCTGAAACGACTGAGCTCTTGTTTGTATCTATCAAGGGGATGACCCGAAATATAGACACCCATCATCTCCTTCTCTAAGCCTAACCTCTCCCTTTCAGACCACTCTATAGCATCAGGAAGCTCTATCCCTTCTTTCTTGAGGCAAAAGAGCATCTCCTGAGCAGAATCTACCTTCTTCTTTATTCTGACTGAAGAGGCCATTTGCGCATCTAAGCCAGCTAAAAACTGGGCCCTTTTTGTTGAAAAGGAGTCAAAAGCACCTGCCTTAATCAGGCATTCCAATACCCTTTTATTTACCAGCCTTAGATCGCACCTATTTATAAGATCAGAAAATGAAGCAAATAGCCCATTTCCCCTCTCCTTTGTAATCACACAGGCAGCCGCAGTTCCTACATGCTTTATTCCGCACAGAGGGAACCTTATCCCTTGCGGTGTATCAATAAACTTATAGTCTGAAGTATTTATATCTGGTGGAAGAACCTTGAGGGACATCCTTTCGCACTCGCTGATATACAGGCTTATCTTATCAGGGTCTCCTAATTCATTTGTCAGCAAGCTGGCCATAAATTCCGCGGGATAGTTTGCCTTGAGATAGGCTGTCTGGTAGGCTATCAGGGCATAAGCCGCAGAATGAGACTTATTAAAGCCGTATTCAGCAAACTTGGCTATAAGCTCATATACCTTTTGGCCAACAAACTCCTTAACACCCTTCTTGATGCAACCTGAAATGAACATATTCCTTGTTTTAGCCATCTTCTCTTCCTGCTTCTTTGACATTGCCCTTCGGAGCTCATCTGCCTGGCCCATAGAGAAGCCGGCTAAGGCTACAGCAATCTGCATCACCTGTTCCTGATAGACAATAACACCATAGGTTGGCTTTAAGATATGCTTCAGGGATAGATGGGGGTATTCTATCTCTCGCAGGCCATGCTTTGCCTCAACAAAAGAGGAGACCATTCCAGATTTTAAGGGGCCTGGTCTATACAAGGCAAGGAGAGCGATTATATCCTCAAAGATATTTGGCTTAAGCCTTTTTAGCAAATCTTGCATCCCAGAAGATTCAAGCTGAAAGACACCGATAGACCTTCCCTCGGAAAGCAGTTGGTATGTAGGTTTATCATCAAGCGGAATCTTCCTTATGTTTATCTCTATATTCTTCTTCTCCTTTATCAGTTCCAGGGTCTCTTGTATCACAGTAAGGTTTTTCAGCCCCAATAGGTCCATCTTGAGCAGCCCTATCTTCTCAATAGAGTCTTTAGCGTATTGGGTGGCAGTCTTCTTCTCCTTCTGGTCAACATAGAGCGGCACTATCTCAGCTAAGGGCTGGTTGCCAATGACTATGCCTGCGGCATGGGTTGAGGCGTGTCTGACCAAGCCTTCAAGTTTCATAGACATATCAATAAGGTGCTTCTTCTCAGGGGTATCCTTGTATTCATAAGAAAATTCAGGAATCTTCTCTAAGGCTTCAGAAAGGGTAGCATTCGGCTCTTTGCCGATAATCTTTGCCAGACGGTCGCATTCAGAATAGGCAATGTCCAAAGCCCGACCAACATCCCTGATGACAGCCAAAGCCTTCATTGTGCCAAAGGTGATCACCTGGGCTACCCTATCCTTGCCATACTTCTCAGCCACATATTCTAAGACCTCATCCCGCCGTCTATAGCAAAAGTCAATATCAATATCAGGAAGGTTCGCCCTATCAGGATTCAGAAACCTTTCAAAGAGGAGGTCATACTTTAAGGGGTCTATATCTGTAATGCCAAGTGTATAAGCGATAATTGAGCCAGCACACGAGCCCCTTCCAGGACCTACAGGTATTCCTTTGTTTCTGGCGTAATTTATCAAATCACAGACAATCAGGAAGTAACCAGCATAGCCCAGCTGCTTGATCATAGCCAATTCATACTCAAGCCTTTCTCTTACCTTCTTATCCTCATCATACCTCTCCTTCATTCCAGCTAAAGATAATCTTCTAAGCATCTCATTTGTGTCTTCATCCATCTCTAAATGCGGAAGATGGAGCTTTCCAAAATCAAGCTCTAAGTGGCATCTATCAGCAATCTCACAGGTATTATCTATTGCCTCAGATGGAAATAGCCCTCTCATCTCATCTTCTGTCCTGAAATAGAACTCATTTGAGGAAAACCTCAGCCTTTTTCCTTCATTTTGCTTCTTTCCTGTCTGGATGCAAAGAAGAATATCCTGTGCCTCTGCGTCCTCTTTTTCAAGATAATGAATGTCGTTTGTGGCAGAAAGACCTATACCCATCTCCTTGCCGAGTTCAATAAGGATAGGGTTCACCTTTTTTTCCTCAGCTAAGCCGTGGTCTAAGAGTTCAAGATAGAAGTTGTTCTGGCCAAAAAGATTAGAAAACCAGGCAACTAATTCCTTTGCTTTATCTATCTGGTCAGACAGAAGAGCTTGAGATACCTCGCCCTTTATACACCCAGAAAGCATGATTAGCCCTTTTTTATGGTCAGAAAGCAGATTCTTGTCAATCCTTGGTTTAGAGTAGAATCCCTCAGTGTAGCTTATGCTGACTAATTTTATTAGATTTTTGTAGCCATCCATATCCTTGGCTAAGAGCGTAGCATGGAATAATCCCTTTTCTTTCTTCTTTATATCATTAGCGATATAGACCTCACAGCCAATAATAGGTTTTACCCCAAATGAGATGCAGTGCTGATAAAATTTGATCGCCCCAAAGAGGTTGCCGTGGTCTGTCAGGGCTATGGCTGGCATACTAAGATGGCTTGCCCTTTTGATTAGCTCATCAACCTTTATTGCCCCATCTAAGAGGCTATATTCAGAGTGGCAGTGCAGGTGAACGAATTTTTTCATAGAAGGCATTATAACGGTATCAAATACCAAAAATCAAGGCAGAATTTTAGGCAAAATCTCATATAGTTACCTTTTTTAGAAGCTGATAACTAAAGGGGTTACCTTTTTTCATTAAAAAATTCTTGCAAGGAATAAATAAATATCATATACTAATCAACTCAACTAACAAATTGGGTTGAAAGGAGGAAACCATGGAAAAAGATGTTTTTGAAAGGGTAAAGAAGATTGTCATAGAGCAGTTGGGAGTGAATGAGTCTCAAATTACACCAGATGCCTCATATATTGATGACCTTGGTGCAGATTCGCTTGATACAGTTGAGTTGGTCATGGCTTTAGAAGAGGAGTTCGGATTAGAGATTCCTGATGAAGATGCAGAGAAAATAACCACCATTGACCAGACTGTAGTCTATGTTAAAGAAAAGATTGGATAGAAAGGTTGTCGTTACAGGGGTAGGGGTTCTTACCTCTATTGGAAATAATAAAGAAGATTTTGCCAGAGCCCTCTTTGCTGGAAAATCTGGGGTAGAGAAGATTACAGGGTTTGATGCTACACCTTTCTCAAGCAGAATAGGCAGCGAGATTCGCGGATTTGACACGAGACTTCTCACAGAAAAGGAGAAAAGGAAATATAGCCTCTTTGTTCAATATAGCCTCTATTCTGCAGATCAGGCTATAAAGGATTCTGGGCTTTGCCTTGAAAGGTGCAATCCAAAAAGAATAGGTGTCCTTGTAGGCTCTGGGATTGGAGGGATTGACACCTTAGAGAAGGAGCACAAAAACCTTTTGTCAAATGGGCCTGGCCGGGTTTCTCCATACCTTATCCCAATGATAATCATTGATATGGCTGCCGGAGTGATTGCTATTCACTTTGGCTTAAAGGGACACAATGAGGCTGTAGCCACAGCCTGTGCTACATCTAACCATGCCATTGGCGATGCCTTTCGTATAATCCAGAGGGGAGATGCTGATGTTATGGTTTCTGGTGGCACAGAAGCAGCCTTAACACCCCTGGGCCTGGCTGGTTTTTGTTCAGCTAAAGCATTATCCAATAGAAACGATGAACCGCAAAGGGCTTCCAGACCCTTTGACAGAGAAAGGGATGGCTTTGTTATGGGTAATGGTGCTGGCATACTCATCCTTGAAGAAGAAGACCATGCCAAAAAGAGAGGGGTAGAAATCTATGCTGAAATAATAGGCTATGGAACATCAGGGGATGCATACCATATCACCGCACCCTGTGCTGATGGAGAAGGAGCAGCAACCTGTATGGAGAATGCCCTTTTGGATGCAAAAATAGCCCCTGACCAGATAGACTGCATCAATGCCCATGGCACATCCACCCAACTTGGAGATAAGGCTGAGACATTGGCTATAAAAAGGGTTTTTGGAAGAAAGGCCAAAAAAATTCCCATAACAGCCAATAAATCTATGTTTGGACACCTCTTGGGTGCAACAGGTGCGGTTGAAGCCATAGCCTCTATTCTCGGAATGAAGGAAGGCATCATATCACCAACAATAAACTATGAATATCCAGACCCTGATTGCGACTTAGATTATGTTCCAAATAAGGCAAGAGAGATTAAGATAAATACCTTTCTCTCTAACTCCTTTGGATTTGGGGGACATAACGCCTCTTTGATATTTAAGAGATATGAATAAGAAAAGGAAAGATGAGCTTTTAGAACAAGAGAGGAGATTAGAGTTGGATTTTACAGAGCTTCAACTTTTAGACAAAGCCTTAACCCATAGCTCACACGGAAAAGAGAAGAAGAAAGAAAAAAGCGCCAGGCTCGAATTCTTAGGAGATGCTGTTCTTGGGCTAATAGTTGCTGAAAGCCTGTTCCATAAGTTTCCAGATTTAGCTGAGGGTGAGCTGACAAAAATCAGGTCATCTTTAGTGAGCAGGCCATCTATTGCCTCTATTGGAAAAAGGATTGGAATTAGCGATTTTATCCTTTTATCTAAAGGAGAGGTAGAGGCTGGAGGAAGAAAAAAGACCTCCATTATTGCTGAGGCTTTAGAGGCTGTGATTGGTGCTATTTATCTTGACAAAGGAATAGAAGAGGCAAGAAAATTTATAGAAAAACACTGGCAAGATTACTCTATAGAGTATTCTGATTATAAGTCCGAGCTTCAAGAGGTTGTTCAGAAGACAATGAAGGAGATACCGAAATATAAGGTTATAAAAAGGGAGGGATTAGCCCACCAGCCATATTTCAGGGTTCAGGTAAAGGCAGGAGAGATAAAGGCACAGGGCGAGGGAAGAAGCAAGAAAGAGGCAGAAAAAGCAGCGGCAGGTGCTGCACTTTCCATTTTAAGGAGTGAGGAATATGCTAAAACACAAGAGTCATAGAGGGCTAATGAAGAGGGTAAAGGTTTTGAAAAGCTCTGCGATAAAGAGAGACAGAGCAAATGGAGGTCACCTCTTAACCAAAAAGTCTTCCAAGAGAAAGAGGAGATTGAGCCATTCTACAGGTGTAGCCAAAGCCAATATGTGGGCAGTGAAGAGAATGGTGTAAATTAGTGTATAGTGATTAGTGATTAGTGAATAGTGAATAGTTAATTTTAATCCTTATGACTTTTCACTCTAATAAAATGCCTATTTATGAGTATAAATGCAAGGGGTGTGGAGCTATATCAGAATTTCTCGTTAGGCAAGGCTTTTTTGAGGAGATAAGGTGCGAAAAGTGCAAATCAGAAAAGATGGAGAAGATATTCTCTCTATTCTCTGTCTCTGGGGTAGAGAGAAAGACTACATCTTCTTGCACAAGCTGTAGTACAAAAAGTTGTTCTACTTGTAAATAGTATTATGGTTGAATTAACACCGAAAGAGATTGTCAAGGAGTTAGATAAGTATATAGTTGGCCAGAAGGAAGCAAAGAGGGCTGTGGCTATTGCTATCCGCAATCGCAGTAGGCGCCAAAAGCTTCCAGAAGAACTACGGGAAGAGATCTGCCCAAAAAATATCATTATGATTGGGCCAACTGGCGTTGGAAAGACCGAGATATCAAGAAGGGTTGCTCAATTAGCAGACTTTCCGTTTATTAAGGTAGAGGCAACAAAGTTTACAGAGGTCGGGTATGTTGGCAGGGATGTTGACTCTATGATCCGGGATATGGCAAACCTGACCATTAATCTGGAAAAACAAAAGGAGTATGAACGGGTAAAAGAAAAGGCAGGTGAGTTAGCAGAAGAGAAGTTGCTTAATCTTCTTCTGCCTGGAAAAGAGAATAAGACAGCTGAGACAAAAGAGAAGTTCAGAAACCTACTGAAAGAAGGCAAATTGGAGAAGAAATTTGTTGATCTTGAGGCAACTGATGCCCCACCAATGGTTGAAATCTTTGCTGGGGTTGGAATGGAGAGTATGATGGACCAGGGTTTCTTTGATGCCTTTGGCAACCTCTTTCCAACAAAGAAAAAGAAGAAGAAGGTTACTGTTGAAGAGGCAAGAAAGATGCTAACTTATGAAGAGAGTGAAAGGCTTATAGACAGGGAGAAGATGATGAAGGGAGCCATAGATAAGGTTGAAAATTATGGCATAATCTTCTTGGATGAGATTGACAAGGTATGTGGAAATGACAAAGAACAAGGAGCAGGCACTGATATCTCAAGGGAAGGCGTCCAGAGAGACCTTCTGCCTATAGTTGAGGGTTCTACGGTGATGACCAGATATGGACCTATCAAGACCAACCACATTCTCTTTATTGCCGCAGGCACATTCCATTCATCAAAGCCTTCGGACCTTATACCAGAACTTCAGGGAAGATTTCCTATAAGGGTTGAGCTCTCCTCTCTCAAAAAAGACGATCTCAAGGATATACTCACTAAACCAAAGAATGCCTTAGTTCGCCAATATAAGGCACTATTAGCTACAGAAGGAATAGATTTATCGTTTACAGAAGAAGCGATAGAAGATCTGGCCAGAATTGCCGCATCTGTAAATGAAAAGACAGAGGATATAGGCGCCAGAAGGCTTTACACTATTATGGAGAAGCTCTTAGAGGAGATATCCTTTAATGCCCCGGATATGAAGAAAAAGACCATAAGCATAGACCCGCCTTATATCAAGAAGAAGCTTGAAAAGATTGCTCAAGACGAGGATATGAGCCATTATATCTTGTGATAGAAAATGGCAATAAACTGTAAATTCTTGTTTGATTTCAGTCTTTAGCCTGTCGCAATTGTTGAACGAAGCTCGAACTTTTTTTGAGCAAAATCTTGATTGATTGCCGTGTGAAACGCGGCAGAAACCGAACGCTCGTAGGCAAAAAGGAAGTAGGTTGGAGGGAAAGGAATTTCCGCCCTCGCTTTCCGATTCCGATTTTTCCGCCGCTGCCGAATCCAGTGAAACTGGCGCGCCGCCTCAATCTTTAATCAAATACTCCTCAAGTTTCTCAAGAATACCCTCAACAGTCAATTGGTCTTTTGGTGAACAGCCGACAATGCAATCAATGTATTTATCTTTTTTTAATTCGGTCAAAAGATTTGCACTTTGATTTCCTTTGCCGGAATGATGATAAATCTGCCCAGTGATAATCACATTGTATTTTGTTTGTCCTCGTTTCAATCCGTTCAAGACATCGCTATTTCTGATTTTGGAATTGCTGAAAAACGTAATATCCCAGTCTGTTACTTTCAATCCGTATTTTGCAAAAAATCCTCTCAATTTTTCTCTGATTAAATCCTCGTCTACCACCACTTCGCCCAAGATACAAATATTGAATGGCGTAGAAATTTTTATATTTTCAATTTCTTCTTTTGTCATTGCTTTCGGCTGATATACCAGAGCTTCTTTCAAACTATCTATTGTCGCTTGCGCATTTTGCAAATCAAGTTTCAAAATTTCATTTTCAAGTTTTTTATCGTCAAGATTCATGATAGCTTTAGTTAATTCGCCTTCATACAGTTCAAGCAGTTCCTGATCTTCCTTTGATTTTTCCGCTTGTTTCTCGGAGACAACCTTACGGCTTTGAGTATATCTGATTAAATTTTCCTCAAATTGAGACTTGAAACTTCCTAAATCTTGATTTTTTAAGGCGATAAAAAACTTGTAATAATCAGAAGGCGAAATAATGTAAAAATACAAATTTTCTTTGTCTTTATATTTTTTCTGAAATTCTCTGCCAGCATTAAGCTTATACAAGTTTTCGTTTTTGAAATCTCGGTCATCTTTTATTTCAACAACGAGAATGTCTTTTTTTGTTTTTACAACAAAATCAGGATAAAAAGCGTAATAGCTTCCATGACTATTGCCGTTTTTCTTGTAAGCAATTCCAAAATATTTACTTTCTGACACGCCATTCTTAAACCACCACAAGACATCGCTATCGGTTTTTTCTAATTCATCTATAAAAACTTTTTCCGGTTTGGACCATTGCTGTTTTCCATTCTTGTCTCTTTTTACAAAGTAAGGATTGAGAACAGACTTTTTTACCGATTTTATTTCATCAAAGTTTTCAAAAACGCTGATTATTTCCGGCACTTGCCAGTTTTCATTTGGAATAACCTCGTCCGCTTTTTCCGGCAACGATTTGTATTTTCTTTTTGCCTCTTCAATAAGTTCTACAAATTCACCTTTATTGATTGGATTTAATACAATCGTGGCTATTTCGTCCTCGTTATCAATTTTAAAATATTTTTTGAAAAATGAGCGCAAACTGGATTTGATAATTTCAGTCGGGCGACCGCCACCAGTAAAAGGGAAAGTAAGCGATTTTATAAATGCCGTATATTCGGCGCAAACTTCCTCTCGGTCTCTGACAATTGCGCCTTTTTTCTGAAAATCAACCGCTTGCTTTTTATCTATTTCTGTAATTTTACCCTCAAAACCAATGTCTTTTTTGAAAACAATTTTTCCGATGTTTATTTTCTTTTCTTTGAATTTCAGCTCATTTCCAGCTTGAAATAAACAATCCTTAAACTCGCCGGATAATCTAAACAATTCTCTTTTTCTCCTGACAAGTTCGCTCGGCAAGTAAATGTCTTTATAAATAGTGTTGTCTCGTACCATTTGATCCTTGCTGACATAATCTTTTGCCAAATCATCAACAATTTCAAAATTATCCGAAGCAGTATAAACATAACCGATATTCAAAGCGGGATAATTTTCGTAATGTTTCTGTTCGGGCATACGCATAATACGCCCAAGAGTTTGAATATTGAAAACATAGTTTTCGGCATTCCATTCTCGCTGAAGCAATAAAATGCTTGCGCGCGGACAATCCCAACCCTGCACGATTGCCTCTTTAAAAACTAAAACATCAACTTCGCTATCGTGGTTTTCAAGATAATCAAGATTTTTCTTTTTATCTTTTTCGGCAAGCCAAAGACCAAGTTTTCCATTTTCAATCGTAATGCTATCTTTACTCAATATCTCAATAATTTTATCTTCCGGTTCTCTTATATCCGATTTTCTTTTCTTCGGTATTTGAATTAAAAGCAAAGGATTTATTTTAGTTCCCGCTTCTTCGTAAAGTCGTTTTAGTTCTTTTCGCTTTTTAAGGGCTTCCCTGACAATATCCTCGTTTGTCTGCACTCGACCAAGTCCGGGGTTTATTTGGATTTCTTCTTTGATCATTCCTTCGGCAACAACTTCGCTTAACTTAACCGTTGTCTTGTGGTCGTTAGTAACGCCTTCTTTTGGCGTAGCCGAAACTTCAATCGTCAATTTTGGTCCAATCATCTTAACGATTTCCTGTGATTTGCTCGTTTTAGCTGTTCGGTGGCTCTCGTCTATAATCAAAACTATATTTCTGCCTTCGTCTCTCGTATTTTCGGCAACCTTACTCAAATTCCAATCCTTTTCATTGTCAGACATAAAAAGTGAAATACCCTCTTTATTCAAGGAATCCCAGTTCACAAAAACAATTTGGTTTTGGTCAATAATATTGTTTTGAATTTCATTGATACTGATACAGTCAAGCAAACGCTCGTTTTCAAAATG
Source organism: bacterium (assembly GCA_030018505.1). Classification (GTDB taxonomy): domain Bacteria; phylum UBA9089; class UBA9088; order UBA9088; family JAGUXG01; genus JAGUXG01. The sequence goes on along the minus strand of JASEHO010000006.1, from coordinate 16,388 downwards.
CTTTTCCAGTTTTTCTTTGCTTTGCTCGTGCAAAGCATTCACCGAAATCCAAACAAAAGCCAGTTCTTTTTGGCCGCCCAATTCTTTGACTATCCGTGACATTGCCTCAGCAAGCATGATTGTTTTTCCCGCGCCAGTCGGAGCTTGAAAAACGATCAATTTCGGATCTTCGTCTTCAATATACCCAACGGAAGTTGAGACAATCTCTTTGATGTATTTCTTTTGATATTCTAAATCTTTCATAAATTTTTTGGCTTATAAAGTTCTTTGTAGATTTTGCGATAAACATTCAAAATCACTTCCGGTATCGGTTTTACTACTTTCAAGTTTTCCAAATCTTCAAAATCTTCTTCGTTATATGTGTGATCATAGCTGAAAACATAAACAACAATGGGTTTTTTATGTTTTTTGGCCTCTTTCTTAAAATCCGAAATAGCATCTTCATCAAAAATTATCCCTGTCATTTGTTTTTGATTTTCGTAAATAGCAAACAAACCTTTTTTATTCGCTACTTCATCAAAAGTCGCTTCGGCAAGGCAAAGCATTTCCGTGCTTCTCGAAGTCAAAACTCTTTTGTCGTTGTCGGTTTTAATATTTCCAATTAAATCGCTTGTGTAATATCGTAAATTTCCACCCAATCCGGCTGTTGAATTTCCCGATAAATCTTTGTATCCCCCAATGACTTTTTTTATTCTTGGGTAACAAACGCCTTGTGCAACTCCGCCATGCCCGTTGCCGTTATTGTTCTCATTGTTCGTGCAAAGAATAAATTGCCTGTTTCCGCCGTCCTCTTTATTTAACTCCAAAACAGCATGTCCTGTTGTTCCAGAACCCGCAAAAAAATCCAAAATTACGGAATCTTCTTTTGAGGTTATTTTCAAAATATCCATTACTAAATATAGTGATTTGGGATAGTCAAAGCGCTTGTCGCCAAAAATCTTTTTCAAAAGATTTGTTCCGTGAAATTCTGATTGATATTTTTTATCAGTCCAAACATTCTTTAAAACCTGTTGTTCCCGATACTTGTGATAAATAACTACCTTATTCCCTTCTTTTTTAGCTTCAAAGTAGCTGTTTTTATTCAGCTCAATAAAAGTTTCTTGTATGTTTTTCCATGCCATTTCTTTGCCGTTGTTGGTTATGGGAAAAACCTCGTAATAACCTTTTTGCTTTTTATGGGTTATTTCCTTTAAGTCCTTACTTACATAAATTGGATACCAATTTCTCGGCCGATTTTCTCTTGACCAAACAGTTCTAGCTCGCATATAAGGTTCGTATCTAAACTTTCCGTCATCATCAATTTCTGTAAATGTGCCTTGCGTGTCTTCGCTTATTGCCACGCTGTTAAATTCAGCTTTTGAAATATCTTTTGCATATATCATTAAAAATTCGCTATTTTCTGAAAAGAATTTTGCCTGATTTCTTCCTTTTGGATTATGCAACACAGTAACAATTCCTACTCTGTTTCCTTCGCCAAAAATCTCGTCCATTAAAAGTCCGAGCGTAAAAAGTTCGTTGTGATCAATTGTAATCGCAAAAAACCCGTCTTCCTTTAGGAGATTGCGGGCAAGTCGCAATCGCTTTGACATGAAAGAGAGCCATTTACTGTGTTTGAAGCGATCATCTCTTTCAACATAGCTATTGTTATAAATCCAGTGTTGACTGCCCGTGTTGTAAGGAGGGTCAATAAATATAACATCTATCTTTTTCTTGTGAGTATAATTCAAAACAGATAAAGCGTGGTAATTGTCGCCTTCAATAAAAATATGGTTAATTCTGTTTTTCTCTGTTAAAAATGATTTTGATTTTTCATCTTTCAAAACCGGCAAAGATGTTTTGCATTGTTCGGCAACTTCCTCGATTTTGTCTTCCCAAACAATGCCGAATTTTTTACGCTTCAAAAGCTCCTTGTATTCGTGGAGCAATTTTTCTTTTGACCAATTTTGAAAATCTTTTTTTGGCATAATTTATTTTATCAAATCCTCTATAGAAACACTTAACGCTTTGGCGATTTTGGTTAATGTTTCGTTTGATCGGGGTGAGAGGATTCGAACCTCCGACCTCAGCGTCCCGAACGCTGCGCGCTAAACCAGACTGCGCTACACCCCGAAATCAGGTAACTATTTAACCAGGTAAAGCAAACCAGGTAAAAAGGGAATTCAATGTAAAATTATCAATTAGCAATTATCAATTAACATTTGAAGAATAGGAGTAATTTTGAATTGATAGTTTAGGATTGTTTGGTTTTGCATTTTACATTGAATTTTTCACTCACCGATAGAGATTATTACTCAAGATGGGTAAAGTGTTACGAAATCAGCTATCAGCCGCCTGATGCTCTCTGCAATCCCTTCTGGGGTAAGTTCGTATATCTCCAAGAGCTTCTGACGACTGCCATGCTCTATAAACCTTTCAGGAAGGCCAAGGCAAAAGACCCGACAATCTTTATCAGCCAAAAGATTAGCTACCTGTGAGCCTAACCCAGAGGTGCGAGAATGCTCTTCAACAGTAATGACTATAGGTTTAAGATTAGAGAGAATCAGGTCTTTATCAAGGGGCTTTATAAACCTTGAGTTTATGAGAGAAAAAGAAAGATCATCTTTCTCCAATATCTCCACTGCCTTCAGGCTTTCTGCGACCATACTTCCACAGGTTATGATAAGACCGTTCTTCCCTTCTTCTAAGAGTTCTCCTTCGCCAATGTTAAATGGAGGAGTAGATGTGGAAGGCTCTTGGGCATAAGCCTTTGGATACCTGATAGCAAATGGTGCATTGGCTGAAAAAGCTGTCTTCATTAGCCTTACAAGCTCATTCCCATCCTTTGGAGCTGTGATAATCATATTGGGCATTGTTGCTAAGTATCCAATATCAAAAAGCCCTTGGTGGGTCTCTCCATCCTCTCCAACTATGCCAGCACGGTCAATGGCAAAGATAACTGGTGCATTTTGAAGGCAGACATCATGGAGAATCTGGTCATATGACCTCTGGAGGAATGTAGAATAAACAGCCACAACAGGTCTCAAGCCGCTTATAGCCATTCCCCCAGCCATTGTTACTGCATGCTCTTCACATATTCCGCAATCAAAGAACCTCTCAGGAAACTCTCTTGAGAACTGAACAAGGCCACACCCCTCCTTCATTGCTGCTGTTATGGCCACAATTCTTTTATCCTCTCTGGCAAACTCTGTTATCGCCTTTCCAAAAACCTTGGAATATGTTGGCTTCTCATCTTCCTTTGGTTTTCCTGTCTTAATCTCAAAGGGAGATGTTCCGTGAAACCACTCAGGATTCTCCTCTGCTGGTTTATAGCCCTTTCCCTTTTTGGTGACAATATGAAAAAGTATTGGTTGTTTCTCAGTCTTTATGGCCTCTAATGTGCGAATAAGCAGAGCCAGATTATGTCCATCTATTGGACCAAGATACTTAAACCCGAGTTCCTCAAAGATTATACTCGGCACAATCATCCCCTTTATTGCCTCTTCAATCTTATCAGAAAGTTTTAGGGTCTTTTTCCCTAAGGGAAGACGGGAGATAAGCTCCTTCATATCCTTTCTGAACCTTTTGTAAATAGGAAGGGTAACGAGCTTATTAAGGTAAGCAGAAAAGGCGCCAACAGTTCTTGAGATAGACATCTCATTGCTGTTTAAGACAACCAATAGGTCCAGTTTTAGCTGTCCAGCATAGTTTAATGCCTCAAAAGCCATACCACCAGAGATTGCCCCATCGCCTATAATAGCTACCACCTTGTGGTCTTCTTTTTGCAAATCTCTGGCAAGAGCCATTCCAAGTGCGGCTGAGATTGAGGTTGAGGCATGGCCCGTATCAAAGGCATCATAAACGCTCTCTTTTTTCTTTGGAAACCCTGAAATTCCTCCAAGCTGACGAAGGGTATGAAATCTCTCCAGCCTTCCTGTCAAGAGCTTATGACTGTATGATTGATGACCAACATCCCAGATGAGCTTATCCTTTGGAAGACTAAAAACCTTATGGAGGGCAATGGTCAGCTCCACTACACCCAAAGATGAGGCAAGATGCCCACCTGTCATAGAGGTAGTAGCAATGAGCCTTTCTCTTATCTCCAGAGAGAGGGCAGAAAGCTCTGAAAGGCTCAAATTAGCAAGGTCTGACGGAAGACTTATCTTTTCAAGAATCATTTATAATTACGATTACTCAAAGCACTTCTTTAATCTGAAGGGCTATATTCCCACCAGAGATTCCAGGAATCCCAATAAATTTAGGTTTATTGGCTACATTTACTACCACACCATCAGCTACCTTTGCTGAAAGCCTTAAAACATCATTTTGGGTAAGATTTAAGAGGTCTTGCATGGTCACCCTCACCCTGCCTAACTCTGCTGACACAGAAAGGGGAACAAGGACTATTCCCTTTTCCATTCCCTTTGTCTCCTCTTTCCCCTTTTCTTGTGTTTGTGGCTTAGTGGTAAGTTTGATAAGAAGCGGTTCAATACTTATAAACGGAAGATAGTAAGCCAATTTTCCCTCTTTATCACCCATAATAATCTTCATTTCAGTCTTTATGACCAACTCTTCTGGGGCTACAATTTGAGCAGATAATGGGTTTATCGCTACCTGCTTCAAAGAAAAGTCAATTTCAGAAAGCCCTGCCCAGGCTATTTTTAAGTGTTTCAAAAATTCCTTAGCAATCCCTGAAACCACCTGTTGTTCAATCTCAGTAATCGGTCTATTTATGCCGGCCTCTTCGCCCTTTCCACCAAAAAACCTCTCCAAAAGATAGAAAACAAGCGCTGGCTGAAACCAGATAAGGGAAGCTGCAGGAAGGGGTGGGTTGTTGACAAAAGCAAGAATAGTGGGAAATGGATTTTCGGCAATAAAATCAGAATAGAGAACCTGCATTGGCTCTTCTATCTCTGTCTTTACCTCTATCCTTAATTGACTTGAAAGATAGCCAGAAATACCATTACCAAACTTTTCATAGATCATTTTTAGCGCCAAAACATTGTCGCGGGTAAGTCTCTCTGGGTTTCTAAAATCATAATCCCTGATCTCTTTTTCTTCTTGCATCCCTTTATTATATATCTATAAGCAACAGGTTTGCAAAATTTTTTTTAGGCAACTCTTAAGCTAAAAGCAGAAAATTCTTGACTTTTTTGACCCAATGGGTTATATTTGTCAATAAAATGATCAACCGTAATATTTTACATAAATTAGGAAAAGAATTAACCCAACCGGAAATTCTTATTCTTCTTGGCCCCCGCCAAGTTGGCAAAACAACACTACTTAAAATGTTGGAAAATTATGTTCAGCAACAAGGATACAAAACAGCTTTTTTTGATTTAGAGCAACCACAGGTTTTAGCAAATTTTAATCGTCAAGACAATAAAATTATGCAAATGATAAGTCAAGCAGGCGATGTTGTTTTTATTGATGAATTCCAATATGTGCGTGATATTTCAAAAATCTTCAAAGCTATTTTTGATTCTAAGAAGAAGATTAAGATTATTTGTTCTGGTTCGTCTTCTTTGGAGATTCACAAGCATTTGAGAGAAAGTCTGGCAGGGAGAAGATTTTTGTATCATATTTTTCCTCTTGAATACTCTGAAATTAAAAATAGCTATCCGAATTTTAGGTTTGAAGACTATTTGCGTTTTGGCGGTATGCCAGGTTTAGTGCATACTAATTCTACAGAAAGAAAACAACAAATCTTAAACGAACTCTTGGGAAGCTATATACTTAAGGATGTTAAGGCTCTTGTTAAAGAAGAAAACATCCGCGCCTTTAATCATCTTTTATACCTTTTAGCAGAAAATCAGGGATCAACAATCTCTATGCATTCTTTGGCTGGAGAAATAGGATTGAGCTCAAAAGCCATAAATCACTATCTTGATATCCTTGAACAAACCTATGTTAATTATCGCATTTATAGTTATTCAAAAAATTTGGGAAACGAATTAAAAAAATCATGTAAAACCTATCTCTATGATTTAGGCATCAGGAATATGCTCTTAAAAGATTTTTCCGCAGGTTCTGGGAGACATGACAAGGGGATTATTTTAGAGTCATTCGTGTTTTTAAGACTACAGACTATGCTTGCACCTAATATGGAGATTAAATTTTGGAGGACCAGAGATGGTGGCGAAGTAGATTTTATCCTTCTTAAAGATAGAAAACCTATTCCCATTGAGGTTAAAAGCAAGATAACCTCTCCAGAGTTCCCATCTGGACTTAGAAGATTTCTCTCAAGATACCCGGCTGTTGAATCAGCTTATGTTATCAATGAACAGATAGAAGAAGATATATTTTACAGGAATTGTCTGATTCATTTTTTAACCTTTGAGAAATTCTCCAAAGATTTTCAAATTTAAGTTCCAATAGTTATGGAAAGACTGACTAAGAATGTCTCGCTTGTAAGTCTCGGCATACTCACCAGCAGAATCTTTGGGTATATTCGGGATGTCTTCATTGGACATTATTTTCCTTCTGAAGCTCGGGGTGTATTTTTTGCTGCCTGGGTCATTCCAAACTCTTTTAGAAGGATATTCGGGGAAGGGGCTTTATCTGCGTCATTTATACCTATATTCTCTAAATATCTTTGCCAGGACAGAAAAGAGGCTTTCAGATTCTCCTCTATCACACTAAACCTTCTCCTTATTGTTACCTCTATCTTTGTCATCATAGGCGTAGCTCTTTCTCCTATTATATGTGGAATTGTCGCACCAGGGTTTACAAAGCTCGGCTTAATTCCGCTTATGAGTAAGACCTTGAGGATTATCTTTCCATACCTTAGTCTTGTCTGTGTCTTTGCTTTAATTATGGCAGTTTTGAACTCCCTATCCAAGTTTTTCATTCCTACCTTTGCCCCTACGATGGTCAATCTAAGCTTCATTGGTGCTATTATTTTCTTATGCCCATACCTCTCTGAGCCTATAATCGGACTGGCTGTAGCTGTTCTTATTGGAGGCATTTTACAGATAGCTGTTCAGATTCCAAGCCTTGTTTCATCTGGGGTAAGGTATTATCCGGAGGTTTCCCTCAACCACCCCGGGGTAAGACAAATGGCAAAGAGGATGCTTCCATCCATAGTTGGTATCTCAGTCTTTTCCATAAATAGTGCGGTTGACACTATCTTTGGCTCTCTGGTTGGTCCTTATGCTATCTCTGCTATATACTATGCCAATAGATTAGTTCAGCTTCCCCTGTCGCTCTTTGGCACATCTATCGGTATGGTTAGCTTTCCTACCATTTCAAGGCATCTGGTCGAGAATAAGATGGATTTGGCAAAAGAGACGCTCTCTTGGTCTCTTAGGCAGGTTATTGTTGTCATTCTTCCAGCTGCAGTTGGCTTAATGATTCTTGGAAAGCCCATTATCTCCCTGCTTTTTGAACACGGAAAGTTTAGTCATACAGATGTCCTTAGTTCTTACTATGTCCTTTTCTTTTACGCTATTGGCCTGGTCTTCTATTCTGGGATAAATTCTGTCGTCTCCTTCTTCTATGCCTTAGGGGATACAAAGACACCAGTAATAACAGCGATAATCGCTATGTTGGTCAATATCTGTTTGAATTGGGTCTTTCTAAAAGCATTAGAAGAGGGTGGAATTGCCCTGGCGACAAGTATAGCTTCTTTCGTGAATATCTCCTTGCTTTTACTTATCCTGAGAAAGAGGATTGGTAGAATAGGTCTGTCCGAGGTTAGGATTACCTTCCTTAAATCCTGTCTGGCTTCCTTGATAATGGCTATATCCCTATTGCTGGTTATCTGGTTCTCAAAAAACCTCCTTCTTCAGGTAGGAGGAGGGATTGTTCTTGCCATAGTGGTCTATATTATCGTTGGGATTTGTTTAGGGATTTCAGAGATAAATGGTATCTTAAGGCTTAAGAAGGGGTAAAAAGTTCGTAACCGTTCAGGTAGTGTCCGAAAGGATTTATCTCCATTTGGACACTCCTACAGAACAATTACTAAAATTTGATACCGGCGACGGGATTCGAACCCATAACCTTCTGATCCACAGTCAGACGCTCTAACCAGTTGGAGCCACGCCGGCAGACTTGTTTATAATAAAAAAGACTCTTATCCTTTGCATTCCTCGGAGTCTCTCAGGGGTTGAACTTATTAAGCGGGTATTCAATAATGTTAAAAGCAAATGCTTCTTTTCTTAGATATGGAATTAAATCCCTGGAATTCTTTTCCTCAATAACTAAATCAACAACATACCAATCTTTCTCAGTAGTAAGTGGAAAAATAGCTGGCGGATATATATTTGGCAGTATCCGCTGAACTTTATCAAGATGCTCTTTGCGGACAAACATCTTCAGCCCTACCATTTTCTCAGCATAAAGGGCACCTTCAAAAAGAATTGACATATATTCCATCTTCTGTCTTTTCCATTTGTCCCTCCAGGCATTTATATTGGCAATAAACCTTGTGCTTGACTCCAATATTGTTTCTATAATCCTCAGTTTATTTGCCTTCAGGGATGAGCCTGTTTCTGTAACTTCAACAATTGCATCCGCAAGGTGCGGAGGTTTTACCTCTGTTGCACCCCATGAAAAGTCAACCTCTGCATTTATACCCTTAGATTTAAGGTATTTCTCTGTAAAACCTTTAAGCTCTGTAGCAATACGCTTACCCTGAAGATCCTCAACCGTCTTTATTGATGACTCCTCTGGAACAGCGATTACCCACTTTACAATACCTAATCTCTCTTTGGCATAGAGTAATTCTGCTATCTCATGGATATTAGAATCTTGCTCCAGTATCCAGTCATAACCTGTTAAGCCGCAATCCAATACCCCTTGCTCCACATATCGTGGTATCTCTTGGGCCCTGATGAGCATGCACTCTATCTCAGGGTCATCAATAGATGGATAGTAGGACCTCGGATTGATAGTAATATTAAACCCTGCCTTTCTGAAAAGCTTTAATGTCGCCTCTTGCAGGCTTCCTTTTGGAAAACCAAGCCTCAGTATTCTTGGTTTTGGGATATTTTGGATATTGCCCTCTTTTTTGCTCATTAAAATATTATACCAAAAAAAATTACCTCATAGCAATGAAATTTTTGTTTTAGGATAAAAATCAAGTAGTGGTTGTCTTGGGGATAATACAATTAACTATTGAAAAAATCAATTTGACATATTTATAATTTTTAGATACTATTTTGGAAATTAGAAATTTGAAATTGGCAAGAGAGAAATTTCTTCCTAATTTCCAATTTCTCCCTAAATTACAGGAAAAACGATGAAAATGAACCGTCCCGTATTATTTTGTAAAAAATGGAGATAGATTACAAGTTGCCAAAAAAGGGCTGGATGGATGTGCCAGCAGAGCTAAAGAAGGGGTTCTTCTGCTATGGGGCAAAGGAGAAGAGCCTTATGGCTGTTGATTTTCCAAATGCAAGGCAATGGTCTGTCATAGAAAAAGACTGGAAGCTCCCAGAGAACTGGAAGCAGATAATCCTTGATGGAATGGCTGATAGGCTTAAAAGGTATCGCTCCTTTAGGCTCTTTATGGATATATGCGTCAGGTGCGGAGCCTGTGCTGATAAATGCCCGGTCTATCTTGGCACAGGGGATGCAAAGAATATGCCAGTATTGCGGGCTGAGCTTTTAAGGTCTGTTTATAGGCGGTATTTCACCAAAGCAGGTAAGCTGGGAAGGCTTGCTGGAGCAAGGGAGTTAACTCTGGAGGTTCTCAAGGAATGGTGGTATTACTTTTATCAATGCTCAGAGTGTCGCAGATGTTCTCTATTCTGCCCTTATGGCATAGACACAGCAGAGATAACAATAATAGGCAGGGAGCTTCTGAACCTTCTTGGCTTAAATATAGAATGGATTGCCGGGCCTGTGGCAAACTGCTATAGAAAGGGGAATCACCTGGGTCTTGAGCCACATACGATAAAGAATAGTATAAACTTTCTTTTGGACGAGATAGAGGGAGTAACTGGGATAAAAATTGAGCCTTCTTTCAATAGAAAAGGATCGGAGATACTCTTTGTTATTCCATCCGGGGATATGTTTGCTGACCCTGGCACCTACACCTGTATGGGATATATGATGTTGCTCCATGAGCTTGGTTTGGATTACACCTTTTCTACCTATGTCTCTGAGGGTGGGAATTTTGGGTTTTTTACCTCCCAGGAGATGGCTAAGAGGCTTAATTACAAGATTTATGCTGAGGCAAAAAGGCTTGGGGTAAAATGGATATTAGGGGGTGAATGTGGTCATATGTGGAGGGTGATAAGCCAGTATATGGATACCTATAATGGACCCGCTGACTTTTTAGAAACGCCTCGTTCTCCGATAACAGGTACAGAGTTCCAAAATGCAAAATCTGGAAAAATGGTGCATATCTCAGAGTTCACCGCAGATTTAATTAAGAGTGGTATGCTAAACCTTGACCCAAAAAGAAATGACCACTTGAAGGTTACCTTTCATGACTCCTGTAATGTAGCCAGGGGCATGGGCATGTTTGAAGAACCAAGGTATATTATAAAGGCTGTCTGCAACAACTTCTATGAGATGCCAGAGAATACCATTAAGGAAAAGACCCTTTGCTGTGGAAGTGGTGCAGGTCTTAATGCCTCAGAGAATACAGAGTTTAGAATGAGGGCAGGATTCCCAAGAGCCAATGCCGTAAAATATGTCAGGGAGAAGCACGGAGTAAATATGGTCGGTTGTATCTGTGCCATAGATAGAGCCGCGCTTCCACCGTTATTGGACCACTGGGTAGGGGATGTTGGTGTTTGTGGCGTGACAGAGCTTTTAGCCAATGCCTTAATAATGAAGGGAGAAAAGGAGAGAACGACTGACCTGCGGGGACAAGAATTAAAATGAAGATGTATGATAAAAGCAAGGTGATTCCTGGGTTGTTTATTTTTGCAAGTATAGTCGCCTTTCCATTCCTTTATAATCAGGTGAACCCATCCTCTGAGCCTGTTTTAGCCAAAGCAGAAGGTAAATGTGTGCAGGAAAAGGATTTTATGAAAAAAGAGCATATGAAGATTTTGAACCAGTGGAGGGAAGGGGTTGTTCGTGAAGGAAAAAGGGAGGATATTTATATCAATGGAATAAGGTATGAAAAGAGCTTGCAGAAGACATGTCTAAAGTGTCATAAGAGAGAGAGCTTCTGCGATAAATGTCATAGTTATGCTGAGGTCAAGCCCTATTGCTGGAATTGTCATTCTGGAGAGACGAAATGAATAGAAGGGATTTCTTAAAGATTGCTGGTGTTGGAATGGTAAGCACTATCTTTGAGCCAGTTTTACCTTATGAGATTAAGCCATCAAAGAAGAGGCTTGCCTTGCTGATTGATATAACTAAACCTTTTGATATAAAGGCTTGTTTGGATGCCTGTAATAAGGCTCATAATATCCCTGAGATAGAAGACCCAAAGCACAAAATAAAGTGGATCTGGCCAGAAAGGTTTTCAGATGTCTTCTCTGAGCAGATAGATATGCCAAAGGAGATAACAATTCCTGTTCTATGCAACCATTGTGAGAATCCTCCCTGCGTTAGGGTCTGCCCGACAAAGGCAACATTCAAGAGAAAAGATGGAATTGTGATGATGGATTACCACAGGTGCATAGGTTGTAGGTTCTGTATGGCTGCCTGTCCTTATGGGGCCAGGAGCTTTAACTGGATAGACCCAAAACCCTTTATTAAAGGTTCAAATCCTAAGTTTCCGACAAGGACAAAGGGTGTTGTGGAAAAGTGCAACTTCTGTGCCGAGAGGCTTGACAAGAGAGAATCTCCAGCCTGTGTTGAACCATCTAATGGCAGCCTCATTTTTGGCTATTTAAGTGAAATGAAGGATTTAATAAGTAATCGCTATTGTCTAAGGAGAAAACCTGATCTTGGAACATCTCCGAGTGTTTATTACTTAATATAGAAGATAGAGAAACTGTTCACAATGCCTTCTTCGATCACTCTTTTAAGGAGGATTTGTGATGGAGATCAAATATTTTTCAGATACTGATACAGTGCTTGTCAATTTCACCGACAAGGAAGTTGTTAAGACGCAAGATCTAAGCGAGAATGTTTTGTTAGACTTAGATAAAAACGGCAACATTGTAAGCATGACTATTGAGCACGCAAGACGACAAGCTAACATAGATAACTTTTCTTTTCAGCAAATTCACAGCCCTGTTGTTCAAATGGACTAACAAGGAAGAGAAGAGGGTCAAACCTTGAAGAATATTGAAAGCAGGATACTTTGACGGGATAAAAAAACCTAACCAATCGCTGCACCTGACCGCCAACAGCGTAGGCGGTTTTCCAAAGTTCTGTGCTCTATCAAAGTTTAGTGGTTTTTTCAAAGTTTATGCCCTGTAGTGTTGGCGGCAGATGAGCTTAATCGTTATGTGAAAGAAAAGGAGAAAAGAGATATGCCAGAAATTAGTCGGTTCTTGGGTATAGCAATCTATATGTACTATCGAGAGCATATACCAGCACATTTTCACGCAGAGTATGGTGAATATACAATAACCGTAGAGATTGAAACTGGCATTGTTCAAGGAAAATTTCCAAGAAGGGCACTCAATGCAGTTTTAGACTGGTATGTACTGCATAAAGATGAATTGATGGGAGACTGGGAGCTTGTCAAGATGAAGAAACCGTTAAACAAAATCGAACCATTGGAGTAGAAAATGATTCCTTGGGTAATTGATGCAAAATATATTGGGAGCTATGCGGTATGGCTTCGTTTCAATGATGGTGCTGAAGGAACTATTGATCTTTCGTGTGAGTTGGAAGGTGAAATTTTTGAACCATTGAAAGAAGTTTCTTGTTTCAAAAAGTTCAAAATCCGTGGTCATACCTTATCTTGGGATAATGGAGCAGACTTTGCACCAGAGTTCTTGCGTGAGGGTATCACCTAACCAATCGCTGAAGCTCTATCGTAATATTGCAAAAGGGTGTTGAGACAATTGAAATTCACTATAAAAGAAATATGATTGAAAAAATTTTTGTCGGCAGTAAAAAATATTGGTTTTGGGTCTTTTCCCTGATGGCACTTGTCGGGATAGGTTTATGCTTCTATCTTGAGCAGTTTCAGTATGGGTTGGGCATTACCGGTATGAGCCGGGATGTCTCCTGGGGGCTATACATCGGCCAGTTCACCTTTTTTGTTGGTGTGGCTGCCTCTGCGGTTATGGTTGTTCTGCCATATTACCTTCATAACCATAAAGCCTTTGGACGAATAACCATTTTAGGGGAATTCTTGGCTATTGCCTCGGTTGTTGTCTGCCTGCTCTTTATCCTGGTTGATCTGGGGCAGCCTGCAAGATTTTTGAATATCATTCTCTACCCATCTCCAAATTCCGTTATGTTCTGGGATATGATTGCCCTTAATGGCTACCTTTTTTTGAATCTCTTGATTGGCTGGACAAATCTCAGTGCAGAATATAAGGGTCTGTCGCATCCTGCGTGGCTTAAGCCATTCATTTACATCTCTATACCCTGGGCGATAAGCATCCACACCGTGACAGCCTTTATCTATGCTGGGCTTCCTGGCAGGCATTTCTGGCTGACAGCTATTATGGCCGCAAGGTTTCTTGCCTCTGCCTTTTCAAGTGGGCCGGCATTGCTTGTCCTATTAGCCTTGATTATGAGAAGGTTTTCTAAGTTTGACCCGGGAAAGGAGGCTATTTTTGGGCTTTCTAAAATTATCACCTATGCCATGATAGCCAATGTATTCTTTCTGGGATTAGAGCTCTTTACCTGTTTTTATAGCGGCATACCCGCTCATTGTCATAGCTTTGAATATCTTTATGGAGGAGGAAGGCTGACAATGATAATGTGGCTATCAGCTCTACTTGCCTGTCTTTCCCTTATTCTGCTTATCAATCCAAAGACAAGGAATAATACAGGGTGGCTTACACTCTCCTGTTGCTCGGTCTTTGCTTCATTATGGATTGAAAAGGGGTTTGGTCTGGTTGTTGGAGGGTTTATTCCTAATCCCCTTGGCAAAATAACAGAGTATTGGCCAAGCTTACCAGAGGTGTTTATTGCTCTGGGTGTCTGGGCAATAGGGCTCTTGATATTGACTGGGCTATATAAGATAGCAGCAGAAGTAAAGAGTCAGGAGTCTAATGCTGCATAAATGACAAAGTTCAACAATTTTACATTATTTCTTGCTTTATAAATTTACCAAAATCCAGGTATAATATTCCTGATGAGTAGAAGACCACTTGTTCCTTTAGCAATCTTCCTGATTCTTGGAATATTGGTAAGGATTCCTGATGCCTTCTTAATCCTTCTTTTGACATGGTTACTCCTTCTCCTTCTTAGAAAAAATTTTATCCTCTATCTTTGCTTTATCGCTATAGGCTCTCTTCTGGCAGAGCTTCACTCCTACAGCGAATCAAATCACATTAGGTCTTTTTGCGAGAAAAAGGGGGAACTCATAGGCACAATCTCATCCTACCCTCTTATTTATCCAGATAGAACATATTTCATTCTTTCTGCAGAAAAGTTTGACAACAACAAGGTTTCTGGTCTTATCGCAGTCTCTTTGCCACATAGCAATTACTCATATTCTGAGAGGATAAGATTGAATGGTGTCCGAATAAAGGAGAAAAAGCCATTTAACAACCCTGGTGCTTTTAGAAAAAGCTATGATAAGATAGACCATCGTATTTTTGTCTGGAATAGAGACCAGATAGAGAGGCTTGGAAAGGGTAAAGCAAACCCTTTTCTCTTCCTTGCTTACCAAATACGAGAAAAGGCAGAATTTATCATCAAAGAGACTATGGCAGTGCCCTACTCCTCTTTTCTTATGGGTGTTGTTCTTGGCGATGACTCAGAGATACCAGAGGAGCTAAAGGATGCCTTCGTTGAGACTGGAACCATTCATATCATGGTTGTCTCTGGCTTGAACCTTGTGATATTAGCCTGGTTTTTCTTTGTCTTGTTTAAGGCAGTAGGGCTTGGTAGAAAATCTTCTGGCATTATCATCGCTGCCCTTCTCTTTTTCTTCACTCTTGTAACAGGCGCAAGCCCTCCAGTTCTTCGTGCCTTTGTTATGGTCGCAGCCTATCTTTTTTCCTGCATCTTAGATAGGGATATAGATCCAATTAATAGCCTGGCTTTATCTGCTATCATTTTACTCTTTCTTGACCCATTCTCTCTTTTCAATATAGGCTTTCAGCTCTCCTTTGCCGCTTGTCTTTCTATCATTACCTTTATCCAAAATCTGCCAAAGATAGGCTTTCTTTTTGACATTATTTTTGTAAGTCCTGTTGCCTGGCTTGGAACTTTTCCTCTTATCCTCTTTTACTTTGGAAGGATGACTATATCTGGAATTTTAGCCAATATACTTATCATCCCTTTAATCTCTATAATCTTGCCTGGAGGCCTTATCTTAGTTCTTGTTGGATTTATCAGCTTGGGTTTAGCAAAGATTATAGGTTTAATCCTATTTTGTCCTGCCTGGCTTCTGCTCAAGATTGTTTTGATAGGAAAGATGCTTCCCCTATCTTCTGTTATCCTTCCCCATCCAAGCATACCATCAGTTATCTTTATTTATCTTTTCATCTTTATGCTTGCAGTAGGTCTTTGGAGGAGGATAGCCTTGATAGGCTGCTTAATTTTGGCAAATCTTATTATCTGGAATTATGCTTTGGCTAAACCAGAATTTGAGATGACATTTTTAGATGGCAATAGCATATTTATTCAGTTTCCCTGCGGTAATATGCTTGTAGATGCTGGTAATGAGCATTATGGAAAATCTGGGCTTGTTCCATTTCTCAGATACAAAGGGATAGATAGGTTGAATCTTGTTGTGGCAACACATTCAGATATAAACCACATTGGAGGCTTCGCTCCTCTGATGCGTCTTGTCAAGATAGATAGAATTATTCTATCAAACCAGTTCAAGGACAGGGAGTTTATAGACTCTATCAAAGACCTTGAGATTATTAGAGTTGCTTACGGCGATAGAATAAGGTTTGGTGAGGCAAAGATAAAGATTCTAAACCCAAGCACAAAACACAAGGACGAGAATAACAACTCTATAGTGATGAGGATAGAGCTTGGTAAATTCTCTGCCCTGCTTACAGGGGATATCAAAAAGGAGGCAGAGGCAATGCTTTTAGGAGACAATATAGCCTCAACCCTACTTTGCGCCCCAAACCACGGAGGGAAAACCTCATACCTTCCTTGTTTCATCAAGAAGGTATGCCCTAAAATTGTCATTGTTCAGGGCGGAAAGGATGAGGTCTATCAAAATGCCCTCTATACAAAAAAGGAGGGGGCAATTACCATTAAAATAAATGAAAAGGGGTACAGGATAGAAAGCTATGAAAAAGTAAAGTGAAATTGTAACTATTTACCCATCTAAAAGTGAAGCAATAACTATGTAAAAAGGGAATTCATTGCAAAATTATCAATGAGCAATTAGCAATTAACATTTG
>JASEHO010000069.1 GCA_030018505.1 bacterium | reverse complement strand
CCTTGCTGGAACAGTGCCCTCATAATCATAGAAACGAGCATAGTATGGTGTTTGTAGCATCGTCTATTTAGGACATTTTCATTCTCGGTATTACAGATATTTCCGCATCTTCCGAAGGCTTTTAGTAGAACAACAAATAAGGCTTAAGAATTTAAAGAATCAAAGATTAGAGACGACAATCCCCCTTTTCCAACAACCCCTTTTGTTTTTTAGAAGACTTTCTGACCATGTTGGCTTGTTTTCTTGGTTAATACAAAATAGGACATTTCTATTTGGCTGTAACAGGTTACAAAAATAACCTTGCTAATCTTATAAAAATTTGGTAAAATAGAGCTAATGGGAAGCCGAACAATGGAAGCAAAGATATGGTTTGCCAAAGGCAATGACCTTTGTAAGGTAAAAGACTACAAAAGAGCCATCTCTTGCTATGACAAAGCATTAGAATTAGACCCATCAGATGCCCATACTTGGTGTAACAAGGGTGTGGTCTATGCTGCGGAAAAGGAGACAAAGAAAGCCCTCTCCTGCTATGACAAAGCCTTAGCCCTTGACCCAAAATACTCTCAGGTCTGGTGTAATAAAGGTGCACTCTTTATGGAAGAAGGAAATTATAAAAATGCCGTAGTTTGCTTTGAGGAAGCGATTAGACTGAGACCCGATAATATCTCTGCTTGGTGCAACAGAGGGTTGCTTTTAGGAAAGGTGCATAGGTATGAAGAGGCTTTAGTCTCCTATAATGAGGCTATCAGGATTGACTCCAACTACACCCAAGCCTGGCACAATAAGGGTGTTCTCTTGAAAAGGATGGGAAGATGGGAAGAGGGGGAACAGTGCCAAAGAGAGGCAGAGAGAGTGGTTCATAGCCCTACTATTCGCGAGGAGACAGTGAAAGAAGAAGCAGAGGATACAAGGGAGATGTCTGTTACCATTCTTTTTGGTGATATTGCTGGTTCTACGCCGATTGCCGATATTCTCAATCAAGATGAGTATGACAAGTTTATCCGCGAGTTTGATTCAATGATGCTCCAGATATTCTCTGAATTTTATGCCTCATATCACGAGACTTATGGGGATGGCATAATGGTTCAGTTCTTCTCAGGCTCTGCAAGTATTGATGTGATGAGGGCAGTGAAGACATCTTTACGAATAAAGGAGAGGTTTCCTGATATATCTTACAATCAAAGGAGAAGATTTGAGGGTAAGGAGCCGTTTAGTATGAGGTTTGGCATACATACAGGCTCTTGTAAGGTTGGCTTATACCCAGGCTCAGACAGGGAGAGGGCAAAGGGATATGTCCTTAATGTGGCAAAGAGGATAGAGGATGAGGTGGCCAGATCAGCTACAGGTTCAAAGATTCTTTTGAGTAAGGCAAGTATGGACTGGGTACGAGATAAGATGTCAGTAAACTTCCTTGGGCAGTTTGACCTAAAAGGCATAACTGGCAAGATGGAGGTATGGGAGTTTGAGAAGATGAAATAATTCGTAAGTGTTCAGCCATCAGGCATCAGCTAAATAATAGCTATTTTCGGGATGGTTCACTCTTGTTTGAAAGTTTGCGGTTAAAAAATGGAAAATAGAAATTGGAAATTAGGAAGAAATGCGAAATCATATCTTCTCTCTTGCCTCTTGCCAATTTCTAATTTCAAATTCTCATTTCCAGTTTCTAATTTCCAAAAAAATCACAGGGAAAACGGTGAAAACGAACCGTCTTCACATTCTCTTATTTTATACTAATGAAGCCACTTTTATTTTTGCTCTTAGTTACTCTTTCTGATATTGAAGAAGGGAAAAAGAATCTTTTGAGTATCTCTGAGGAGCTAAAAAAAACAACTGGAGCCTTAAAGAAGGCGGAGGAGGAGAAGAGCAATCTTACCAAGCAGATAGAGGCATCCATTCTCAAAGAAAAGAAGGATGAGAAAAAGTTAGCAGAGGTTGAAACCCGCTTAAAAGAGACAGGGAAAAACCTGAAGAAGACAAAAGATAAGATAGCCTCTATTTCCGAAGAGTTGGAAGAAGAAAAAGATAGGCTTTCTTTCTTTGTTAAAAAGGCTTATCAATCTACCCCACCTAACAACATCTCCTATCTCCTTCTTGGCGAAAAGGACCAGAGATCATCTCTTCTTCTCTTGATAGATAAAAATGCAGGCAGGATAGAGAAAAAGGAGACAGAGAAAGAGAGAATATTTATAGAGAAGAATAAACTTGAAAATTTCTATGACTATTCAAAGAAGAGCAAGGAAAATGTAAGCCTTAATATAAAGATGGAGAAAGAGAAAAGGACGGTAATTGCGAAAAACTTAGAGAGAGAAGAAAAAGAAACAGAAAGACATAAGGCGAAGATAGCTGCCTTGAAAAAAGAACAAAAAAAGCTTGAAGGTCTTATTGCTGATCTTACTGCAAAGAGAAAGCCAGCAAGAGAGCAAGGAGAGGCTTACAAGTTGAAGGGAGGGCTTGTTTGGCCTATTTCTGGTGGAAGAATTACAAGAGAATTTGGCAGATACACACATCCAGAGACAAACGCAGTTATGATAAATAAAGGCATTGATATTTCCGCCTCACAAGGCACAGAGGTTCGCTCAATAGGCACAGGAGAGGTCGTCTATGCTGACTGGTTTGTAGGTTATGGAAAGTTGATTATGATAGACCACGGCAGCGGACTCTATAGCCTCTATGCCTATCTTAATAAAATATCAGTCAAACAAGGAGCGACTGTAGCCGCAGGATCTGCCATAGGAACGGTTGGAAGCACAGGCTCTGTAGAAACCCCTACCCTTCACTTTGAAATAAGGGTAAACGGTCAACCGCAGGATCCATTAGATTGGGTGAAATAGTAACTGGTCTCTATTTACAGTCTATGTAACTATTTACCGAGAATGAAGTGTAACAAAAAAGAAGAGGGAAATATGGAGAAATAGAGAGAAGAGGAATTAACTGTAAGAAGGATAGAATTAGAAAAAGAGTATCTATTTACCCATCTAACAGTGAAGCAACAACCAAGCAATAGAATTCATTGCAAAATTATCAATGAGCAATTAACATTTGAAGAAGAGGAATAATTTTAAGATTAATTACTAATTTTACATTTTACATTGAACTTTACTCGGTTACTTCAGATGAGTAAAATGTTACAAACTATAAACTAATTAAAGGAGGTTATGAGATGCCAAATAAACTGAGTATCACTGATATAGATGTGAAGGGAAAGAGGGTTTTGGTGAGGGTTGATTACAACCTTCCCTTAGATGAAAAGGGTGAGATTGTAGATGACACAAGGATACAGGTTAGCCTGCCTACAATCAAACATATCATTAACTCTGGAGGAAAGGTTATTCTTCTCTCCCATATGGGAAGACCTGATGGCACAATCCAGGAATCTATGAGGCTTACGAAAGCATCCAATCGCTTAAGTGAGCTTCTTGGTCAGGAGGTAAGGAAGACATCAGATTGCGTCGGTGATGAGGTAAAAACCGCAATTGCAAGGCTGGCTGATGGAGAGGTTATTCTCTTAGAAAATTTGAGATTTCACAGTGAGGAGGAGGAGAATGACCCATTTTTTGCCAAGGAGTTAGCTAGCATGGGAGATGTCTATGTTGACGATGCCTTCTCAACGATTCACAGGGATCATGCCTCTATCACTGGAATAACCAGGTATATAAAGGAAAAATGTGCGGGTCTATGTCTGGCAAAAGAGATTGAGTATCTGAGCAAGATAATGGAGCATCCAGATAGACCATTGATTGCCCTCTTAGGAGGGGCTAAAGTCTCTACCAAGATTGAGGTGATAAAAGCCCTTCTTTCCAAAGTAGATGGGCTATTGATAGGTGGGGGTATGGTCTTTACATTTTACTCTGCCCTGGGTTTTTCCTGTGGAAAGTCTAAAGTTGAAGAGGATTTTGTGGCTATAGCCAAGGATATTCTTCTTTCAAGTATTGCTGAGGAGAAGCCTATCTACCTTCCTCAAGATATTGTTGTTGCCCCATTTATCTCAGAGGGAGCACCATCAACTATTGTTGGAAAAAAGGATATTCCTGCTGACCAGAGGGGTGTTGATATTGGACCAGCCACAGTCAAAAGATGGACAGAGATTATGGATAATGCCGCTACTGTCTTCTGGAATGGGCCTGTTGGTGTATTTGAGGTAGAAAAGTTTTCTCAAGGAACAAGGCAGATAGCCGGGTTTTTGGCTGGTTCTCCATCCATATCAACAATCATAGGTGGTGGAGATACTGCAGCTGCTGTTACAAAGCTTGGCTTAGCTGACAAGATGACCCATATCTCAACAGGTGGAGGGGCATCCTTAGAATATATAGCCGGAGAGGAGATGCCGGGACTTAATGTCCTTCCTGATAAGAAATAAGGTAACAAATGAAGATTTTTTTGTTTGTGGCACTCTGCCTCTGGCTGAGAAGGTTTATCTATCAAACGACAACCTCCCTCCATATCTTTCAGCTTGAGGGTTATAGGAACCTCAGGTTTTTGAAATGTGCCATAAAACACCCAATCTCTCTATTGGACACAATATCTTTGGTAGCCTTTCCATTCCTGTTTTTCTTATCTTTCTTTTCTGAAGATGCCTTCTGCATCTTATGGTCGTTACTGGGGATATTTCTTTTCGTAAGGTGCAAAAAGAAGGAGGCAAAGAAGCCTTTGGTCTGGACAGCAAGAGCAAAGAGACTGCTTGGAATGACTTTATTGACTGGAGCTCTTCTTATATCAGTCTCTTTCTTCTCTCTCATCTTATTATTCATCATAAGCCAACTCCTGCTTCAGTTCTCTGCTTTGAACATAGCGATTGCCAATATCCTTATCTTGCCAGTAGAAAAACTTATCTGCCAGAGATATATTGGAATGGCAAAGAAGAGACTCAAGGCAATAAACCCAAAGGTTATCGGCATCACCGGAAGCTATGGAAAGACAAGCACCAAGCATATCCTTGCCCATATCTTGAGCAGAAAATACAAGGTTCTGGCAACACCAGAAAGCTACAACACCCTGATGGGAATATGCAAGGTTATCAATAATGATCTTTTGCCTGAACACGAAATCTTCATTGTAGAGATGGGTGCCTATAAGAAAGGGGATATAAAGGAGTTATGTGATCTGGTAAGGCCTGAGATTGGAATCCTGACAAAGATTGGCATTCAGCACCTTGAAAGGTTTGGTTCAATAGAGAAGATAGCGGCTACCAAGTTTGAGCTGATAGATACCCTTCCTGAAGATGGAATAGCCATCTTAAACAGCAACTGCGAATACTGCCAGACTCTTCAGCCAAAGGTAAAGACAATAAAATATGGAGGACAGGAAAAAGGGATTAAAGTAAGTGCAGAAGGTTCAAGTTTTTCTGTCTATGACAAGCAGTTCCAAACAAGCCTTCTTGGAAGCCATAATATTCAGAATATCTCTCTTGCCATACCTTGTGCAATGGAGCTTAAAATGACCTTAGAGGAGATAAAGGAAGCAGTTTTTAGCCTCCCCCAGATTCCACACAGGCTTCAGTTGATAAAGAGACCAAATGCCATAATAATAGACGATGCTTACAACTCAAACCCTGTGGGAGTAAAGGAGGCTCTATCTGTTCTCTCACAATTTTCAGGCAGAAAGGTATTGGTTACTCCAGGAATGATTGAGCTTGGCCAAAAGGAGTATGAGGAGAATAGGCTCTTTGGAGAAGAAGCGGCTAAGACCTGTAACTTTGTCATCCTGGTTGGCAAAAAGAGGACAAAGGCTATCGCGGATGGATTATTGAATGCAGGTTTTTCTAAGGATAACCTCTTTGTAGTCAAGTCCCTTGATGAGGCAAGGGATAGGTTATCTCAAATTAGAGGTGATGTTATCCTCTTTGAGAATGACCTGCCAGATAACTATGATGAATGAAAGATTAGTGGGAATGGTTCGCTCTTGTTTGAAAGTTTGCAGCGTAAAAAATGGAAATTAGAAATGAGAATTTGAAATTAGAAATTTGAAATTGGCAAGAAAGAAGACTATGATTTCGAATTTCTTCCTAATTTCTAATTTCCAATTTCCAATTTCTGCAAGAAATCAGAGGGAAAAACTTTTGAAAATGAACCGTCCCGATTAGTGCTGCTTTGCACTTTAGGAGGTTGGCTGGTTATAAAACCCTATAAACCTTTATAGGAAGAGCAAATCCCTTTATCTCAAACCCCCCTAAGAATTCGGTCTCAATCTGAGGGCAAAGAAGATGCGTTTTCTCTGAGATAAAGATACTTCCAGGCTCAGCTAATTGTTGCAGCCTTTCAGCGAGATTCACATTTTCTCCTAAAACAGTATATTCTGTTCTTTCTTTAGAGCCTATGCCTCCAATCATCACCTCGCCTGTGTTAATGCCAATCCTTAATTTAATAGGCTCTTCCAAACCAAGATTATTATTCAACCCCTCCATTTTCTTCTGCATCAAGATAGCTGCTTCTATAGCCGAAAGCGCGTGGTTTCCTATATCTACTGGGTCACCAAAGAATGAAAGGACGCAATCACCTATAAACTTATCCACTGTTCCCTGGCAACCAACAATTACCTCTGTCATTTCATCAAAGAAATAATTTAGAATGGAAAGAACCTTTTCTGGAGCCATTTTTTCAATCAAGCGACTTGAATCAGCTATATCGCAGAATAATACGGTCAGCTCTTTCCTCCTTGCTTGCAAAAAGGACTCCTTTTCTTTTAAGATTCCATCAATAACATGAGGCGAAACATATCTTCCAAAAAGACTGCGGACATATCTTTTCTCTTTTTCTTCCAAGAGATGCTTGTATCCAAAAGATGCGATAAATCCTGCTCCAATAGCCAAAGCTGGGGTGACAACCTTCATCCATATCCCAAAACAGAATAAAGAAAAAGAGAAGAAGAGATAGGCAAAGAGAAGGAGAAGAGCCATTCCACCACCTATTCTTATGGGGTAGGCCAGACCCAAAAGAGAGACAATAATCCCAAGTATAAGGAGGAGAATGGCAGTAAGTTTGAAGGATACAGGAACAAGAAAGTTTCCCTTTATAAGGTTTCCCAGAGCCTCTGCCTGAAGAATGAGTTGATTGCTGAAACCATAGGGTGTCAAAACCTTTTTATCTTCTGAGCCAATAAGCACAATCTTTTGCGAAAACACCTTCGGGTCTATCTTCTGCCTAAAAAGATCCGCCATTTTATATGAAAGAGCCTCGCCTCCAGCAAAGTTTATGAGCATTCTGCTCTTCTCATCCCTTTGCCTTAAAAAGCTTTTTGGAGGCTTTCTAAGGTAAGAAGAGGCAAGGATAAGGGAGAATGATGGATAGAGCCTGCCATCATACTCAATCACCAAAGGCACCTTTCTTATGACACCTGTTGTATCTAAAAGAAGGTTCGTGTGGCCAAGACCCCTTGCAGTTTGCAAGAATAAAGATAGTGGAGCAACAACATCTATGGCTTGATACGGAGTCAAGATCGGAGGATTATCCAGAGAAAACTGCTCCAGATTCTTCTTTGGCAAAAAGACAGGAACACAAGCGGAATAAACAGAATAGGGAATAAAAAAATGGTTGGCAAGAAAGACCTTATTTCTACTAAAAGAAGAGGCAAGGATGAGGTCGTCCTCTAATTTACCAGGATGAGAAGGGATAGGGAGAATGGCAATAAGCCTGGCACCTTTAAGTTTATCCAAAAGAAGGGCAATCTCTCTTTTATTGCAACCCTCTGTGGTTATAAGAACAATATCTTTTGCTATTCTTTTCTTTCCTCTAATCTTATAGAGCAGGTTTAAGGCTCGTAGTTCAGCTGATTCTAAAATAGGGGATGAGGCAATAATGGTAAGAATGATGGCCATAGACAGAAATACGCCAATAATCTTTCTATGGGTCTTCATTTTTTAGTCTAAAAGTCTATCGTCTATAGACTGGTTTATAAAGCTAATTATGTTAGCTGTTAGCTAACACATATCTTCTACGACCTGCTCTTTCTGAGGACGAGTACACGGGGACAAGCATCTCCTCCAATCTGTTTATAAATGATTCATTATTTCAGGGGACGACCTGTCCGCTAATTCCAGTAATCCCTCAGTTATGGGCTTCTGAAAGGTACAGGATGTCAAGGCTAAGGGAGT
>JASEHO010000068.1 GCA_030018505.1 bacterium | reverse complement strand
ATGTTAATTGATAATTGCTAATTGATAATTTTACATTGAATTCCCTTTTTACCTGATTTGCTTTGCCTGGCTAAATAGTTACGAAAAAAATGAAGGTATTAACCTGTTATTTAATAAGGGGGTTGATGAAGCCCTTTTTTCTCTCTTTCATTCTTATAAATGGGCTACTTCTCATAGGTCAAGTTGTCTCCTCCTTAGACAGGTTTTTGGAAAGCCAGACAAGCCTCTTTCTGATAGCAAGATCTCTTCTCTTGCAAATTCCTGAGAACACCTTTATTGCCACACCCATCTCCATACTTTTGGCTGTTCTCTCTTTTTCAGGAAGGATGTCAGCCAATAATGAACTTACGGCAATAAGTAGTTCTGGCATCTCTTTTATGCCGATAATAGCCATAGTTTCAGCCATCTCTCTACTTTTAAGTTTGAGCCTGCTCTATCTTAACGAGACTCTTCTTCCAGTAGCCTATAAGGAATATAAACAGCTAATGGGTGGTAGCCAGCAGAATAATAAGCTCTACCTCAAGATAGGAGAGCATTTTATCAGTATAGGCAATCTTAATGGAAATTCTTTATCCTCAATCAGAATTCAGACAACTGGAAAAGAGCTTTATGCAGAAAAAGGTGAGTATCATCAGGGATGGTTACTTTCAAACGGTATAGAGAGGAGAATAGAGAATGGAGAGGTTGTTGAGGAGAAGAGGTTTAATAAAAGAAGGGTTTTCCTTCCAGACCCAAAGGCTCTCTCTTTAATCTTAAAATGTGAAAAGATAGAGGAACTGAGTTTAACCGAGCTTTTTAGGGCAATGAGACTGACTGAAAGCTATGGTCTGGCCAACAGAAAAGCAAAGACAGAGTTTCATTTTCGGACATCTTTCAGCTTTTCTCCATTTATTTTAGCCTTGCTGGGCCTTGGTATCATTACCAGAGGTTTTAAGGTTGGCTTGTATGCCAGCTTTGGTTTGGCGCTTGTTCTCTCCTTCTTTTATTGGGAGATGAATCTATTTTTGAGGTCATTGAGTCTTGTTTGCTCGCCGATGCTTTCTGGGTGGGGTGCAAATCTGATGGCCTTAGCTATCGCGGTAAAATTGGTATGGAGATAGAGCCGATATCTTGTTTTGAAACACAATTAGAAGAAGAGGATTCTGATGACGGGGCTATAATGGCCAGAGAGGATATGCTGACTACACCCAAAAGATTAGAGGACCAGGATGCAGAGGTAGAGGAGATAGTTTTGAGAAAGGAAGAAAAGGGAGGTGTCCTAAAGATCATTCTCTTTTTCAGGTTAAAATCATTGGGCATAGTCTCTGTCCAGCTCACCAAAGAGATAGGTCAGCTCCATTGTTCAGTAAAGTGCGAAGACTCTTCTGCTGCCTCTCATATAAAGGAGAACCTTCCTCTTCTCTCTGCAATGCTGGGTATAGCTAAGATTGATGTTGTGCTGGCAAAGAATATCTGTAAGCAGTTTAAGATAGATATTGAAGTATGAAGAAGGCTGTTGCTTTAAGATATAAGATGGATAGAGATAGGGCGCCTCTCCTCGTGGCAAAGGGCCAGGGTCAGGTGGCTGAGAGAATTATTGAGATAGCCAGGGAGCACAAGATACCCATCCACATAGACCCAGATTTAGCCCTAATCCTTTCCAAACTCTACCTTGATGAGGAGATACCACCCTCCCTTTACAATGCCATAGCCTCAGTCATTGCCTTTGTTTTGGGGATAGAGAAGAGAGGTTGACATTGAAATACTTAAAAGTCTATACTGAAAATATGAGAGAGATAGAGCTTATTGCCAAAGACGAAGGTCTTGCTCCAGACTTTATCAGAGATGGCATAAAGAAAGGCTTGATTGTCATCTTAAGGGGTGAAAAACCCTGTGGTGTAGGAAAGGGGCTGCGAACAAAGGTGAACGCAAACATCGGCACATCTCCTAAAAAAATTTCCATCAAAGAAGAACTCGGAAAATTAAGTTCTGCAATCTTTGCTGGCGCTGATACCATTATGGATCTATCTGTTGGAGGAGATATCACCAGGATTAGAAGAAGGTTAATGGAGGATTGCCTTCTTCCTTTTGGCACAGTTCCTATCTATCAGGCAGTAAAATCTTGTGGCAAACCGGAGAATATGACCCTATCTGCAATCCTTGAGACCATAGAAGAGCAGGCAGAGGATGGGGTTAGTTTTATGACTATTCACGCTGGTATAACCTCTAATCTCCTTTTGTTAGCAGAGAAAAGGAAGATGCCTGTTGTCAGCAGGGGTGGTTCTATCCTTTGGACTTGGATGAGAAAGAATAAAGAGGAGAATCCGCTCTACGAAAACTTTGATAGTCTCCTAAAGATAGCTAAGAAGCATAATCTCTGCCTGAGCTTAGGTGATAGCTTGCGACCAGGATGCTTAGCTGATGCTACAGATGAGGCTCAGATAGGAGAGCTTATAAACTTAGGTGAACTGACACAGGTGGCAAGGGAATCTGGTGTCTCGGTGATGATAGAAGGACCTGGTCATCTTCCACTCCATCATATAGAGGCAAATGTGAAAATGGCAAAGAAGATCACTCATAATGCACCGCTATATCTTTTGGGGCCATTGGTCACAGACATTGCCCCTGGCTATGACCACATCACCTCAGCGATAGGAGGAGCTTTGGCTTCTTGGGCTGGGGCAGACTTTCTCTGCTATGTAACACCAGCAGAGCATCTTGGCCTTCCGAGAGAAGAGGATGTAAAACTTGGAGTAATCTCGGCAAAGATTGCTGCCCATGCTGGCGATATTGCCAAGGGTCGGGATAGAGAGCAGGATGACAGAATGTCAGAAGCAAGGGCAAGCCTTGACTGGAAAAAGCAGAGAGATTTTGCTTTAGACCCTATGAAATTCTGGGCAATGAAGGAAAAAGAGCCTTGTAGTATGTGTGGAAACTACTGTGTTTTTAAGACTGTTCCGCCTCAAAAAAAATGATTGTGGACAAAATGTGGCAAGAAAGTTATACTATGACCTTCTAAAATAGGAGGAGACAAAATGAAGACAATAGAAAAAAAATGGTATGTGGTTGACGCAGCAGGTGTAAGATTGGGTAGAGTAGCTTCGCCTGTCACCAGAATACTTCTGGGAAAGCATAAACCATCTTACGCGCCCAATATGGACTTAGGTGATTATGTTATTGTGGTGAACGCTGAGAAGATATTAGTTAGCGGGAAGAAAGAACAAGACAAGCTCTATCACAAACACTCAGGCTATCCTGGGGGCTTAAAAACCCTTACCTACAGCCAACTTAAAGAGAGAAATCCAAGAAAGATAATTGAAAAGGCTGTAAAGGGAATGCTTCCCCACAATACACTTGGAAGAAAGATATTTAAGAAGCTGAAGGTCTATACTGGACCTGAGCATAAACAGGTTGCACAGAAACCAGAGATTTTAGAGGTGTAATATGGAAGAAAAATACTTTTGGGGAACAGGAAGAAGAAGAGAGGCAACAGCCAGGGTGAGGCTTATCAGAGGAGAAGGTAAGATTATTGTAAATAAGAGGGATTTTGTAGAATACTTCGGTGGTAGAGCAGAGTGGTTCAGGCCAAATGTGCTTAGACCATTAACGATCACCTCGACAATGGATAAGTTTGATATATTTGTAAATGTGAGGGGTGGAGGGGTAGCTGGACAAGCTGATGCAATAAGGCATGGGATAGCCAGGGCCCTTACAAAAGCAAACCAAGAGCTTCAACCAATCTTACGCAAAAATGGTCTTCTTACTCGCGACGACAGGGTGCATGAACGGAAGAAATATGGGCTTTATGGAAGAAGACGAGGCTTCCAGTGGGCGAAGAGATAGTAACTATTTACCTGGGAATGAAGCAACAACTAAGTAAAAGGGAATTTATTGCAAAATTATCAATGAGCAATTAGCAATTAACTTTTGAAGAAGAGGAATAATTTTAAGATGCTAATTGCTAATTTTACATTTTACATTGAACTTTACTCGGTTACTTCAGATGGCTAAAGTGTTACAAGTTTTGCAGTGTCTGTTGTTTGTAGATATATAAATTCTACATTAGCACCCTTTGGAAGATGCGATGTTTCGCTGTCTGCTATCATAAATCCATTTGCTTCGGAAAGGGAGGCTAAATCCGCTGAGCCGTGATAGTCTTTTATTGGTGTTACAAGCCACCCTTCATCAAAGATAGCCTTTACTGGAAAAAACTGCTTTCTGCCAGGCTTTTGGTGATAATCCACAGTCAGCCTACCCTTTTGAATATCTAAGTCTGGTCTCCTTCCCATCATCTTATCTAATGCGGGCTTTATGAAGAGCAGAAAACCAACAAAGACAGAGACGGGATTTCCTGGCAGACCAAAGACAAAACACTTCTTGGTCTTGCCAAAAAATACTGGCTTTCCTGGTTTTATGGAGATGCCATGGAATATCTTTTTTACATTATACACAGAAAGAACCTTTGGCACAAGGTCATAATCTCCAACAGAGACACCTCCAGACAGGATAAACAGGTCGCTCTTTAGCCCTTCTTCTATCTTGCTTCTTAACCCATCTTCATTATCTTTGGCTATTCCAAGATAGGTATAAGGGATTTTCATTAAGGAGAGGATAGAGATTAGGAGATAGGAGTTGCTATTAAATATCTTTCCAAAGCTAATAGCTTCTCCTGGCTCGATTATCTCATTGCCTGTGGCAAGAATACTCACTTTAGGCCTGCGATATATCTTTACCTTAGTATATCCTAAACTTGCGGCCAAGGAGATCTCAATGGCTTTGAGCAAACTCCCATGAGAAAGAACAATATCTCCTTTCTGGATATCTTCACCCTTTGAGCATACATTTTCCAGTGGTCTAAGAGGCTTCAGTATCCTTATCCTTTCTTTCTTTTCTTCTGTATCTTCCTTCATCACCACAGCATCTGCACCAGAAGGCAGAGGTGAGCCTGTCATAATCCGAACACATTCACCCTTATTGACGACAAATTTCTGGAAAATTCCAGCTGGCAACTCTCCTATACACAAAAGCTCATTTTGAGAAGAAAGGTCTTCAGAGCGGACAGCATACCCATCCATCGCAGACTTATCAAAAGGCGGTATATCAAACCTTGCTTTTATATCACCAGCTAAAACGCAACCTAAGCCAGAAAGCAGATCCACTTCTTCTGGAGGAAGCCTCTTAACACTATCTATAACCTTAGAAAAAGCATCTTCAAAAGTCACTGCGATAAGAATATCTGATTTATCCTGTATATGTCAAACTTTGTCTTACTTACTAAGTATTGACACAAAGAGAAAAATGGCGTTATACTTCTTTGTATAATGAAAAAGGCATTATCTATCCTCTCACAAATCCTCTTCTGCTTGCTCCTTTTTGGCTTGCCTCTATTTATGGATACAAAGATAAGCTCTACCTTTGGGGTAAGCAAGACAACGCTTTTACGAGCTATCTCTCTTTTAATTGCCTCCTTGTGGATAATAAGGCTAACCTATTTTAAGGAAAAATTTGTGAGGACAAGCCTTGATATTCCCATCCTTGCCTATCTTTCTTGTACAATCCTTTCCACAATATTTGGAAGAAGCCCAATCCTTTCTTTCTTTGGCTCTTATGAAAGGCAGGAAGGTCTTACTACCCTTATAAACTATCTATTTCTATTTTATGCTATCATAAACCTTTTAGAAAAAGAGGCTACCAAAAGAATAATAAATGTGGTTGTTTTGGCAGGGGTTCTCTCTGCTGGACTTGGTATCACCCAGCATTATGAGATGAATATTTTGCACCTTGAGTGGGGAGGTTTCAGTAAGGATAGGGTTGTCTCTACCTTTGGAAACCCTGTTTTCTTTGGTGCTTATACGATTATGACACTGCCCTTAGCCCTAACTCTATTTGTGCTTGCAAAAAGAGGCTGGCTTGTTTTGCTGTATGGCATCTCTTTCTTTATCATTACTCTCGGTTTCATCTTTGCCAATACCCGCGCCTGTTATGTTGGGCTCTTCTTTGAGGCAGTGCTTGTTCTCGTCATCTCTCTTCTCTTTCTTAGAAAGAACCTTCCGATAAAAAGGCTGGCCATCCTATTCTTGATAGTCATAATTCCCTTTTTATGGTATAACCTGAGGGGTGGAGGAACATCAGTAGTGGAAAGGTTTACCGAAGTTTCTGCAAAAAAGACAGAAGAAGGTCAGAGGTTCAAAGGCTCCTTTGGCGCAAGGCTGATGATGTGGAAGACAGGCATCACTATGGTAAAGGATAACCCTATCCTTGGCGTAGGCCCTGAGGCAATAGGAATAACCTATCCATACTATCTCTATCAAAACTACACGCGGGACTTTCCCTTTGAGTATGAAGACAGGTTGCATAATGAGATATTTGATACATCCGTAACCCGCGGGCTCCTCGGGTTTTTTGCTTACTACTGCCTAATTTTTGCCTTCTTTATCTTCTCCATAAAGAGGATTATTAAGGTAGGTTTTCCTGAGAAGGTAGCCTTGCTCGGCATTTCAGCAAGCTGTTTAGGGTATCTTGTTCAAAACCTCTTCAGTTTCGGGCTTTCATCTATCTCTTCGTTATTTTGGGTTATGATGGGACTCTCCTTCCTCTATATAAAACCAAAAGCAAAGTCTGTTTCTGCTAAAAGATATGGTCTTCTTTTGTTGCTTGTCCCGATAGCTGTCTTAGGAATTCTTATAAAGAATACCTATTCTGCGGATATAGCCTTTAGAAAGAATGAATATGAAAAGGCTATAAAGCTCAACCCATTCTGCCGTGATTACAGAGAGAATTATGGAATCTACCTTGTGGAGAGAGGAAAAAATGAGGGTGGCATCTGGCCGGATAAGATAATTGAGGAGATGAGCAAAGCTACAAAGCTCTTTCCAAATGATGGTATTCTGCTATCTATCCTTGGTATGGGCTATGAAATGAAGGGTCAAATAGACAAGGCACTGCCCATATATGAGGAGTCTGTTCGAATAAATCCATATATGGGGAACACCTATAATAATCTTGGGGCAATTTATGCTAATAAGGGAATGTATAAAGAGGCGGCAGATGCCTTTTTAAGAGGACTAAAAGGCTTTCCAGAGGATGAAAGGCTCTTCTTAAATGCAAAGCAGTTAGGCTCTATCTTACTTGATAAAGGAAAGGAGAAAGAAGCAGAGAAGGTCTTTACTGAGATGGATGAGCTTTGCACAAACTTTGAACTGCTTTTGGCTCTGCATAAAGAGCTTAGCCATCGATACTGGATGAATAGAAAGAAAGAGGGGTTTGTCAAGCATACCAAGAAGATTATTTCACTTGACCCCAAAAATTTTGAAGCCTATAGAAATCTTGGCTTTTTCTATTCTTTGGAAAAGAAGAATAAATCTGCACTCTTTTATCTCAACAAGGCACAAGACCTAAGACCAGATGATGAGATGAAGAAGATAATAGACCAGCTCAAAAAAAGGTAACTGTTTACCGAGATAGAAGTGTAAGGTAAATAGTAAGAGGTTATCGGTTACCGGTAATCGGTAAAGAAAGGTATCCATTGGTTGTTACCGATTACCTGATTACCATACTTCAAATGAGTAAAGTGTTACAACAGCTACTTTTGCTCTTCTTGGTTGGTTTGCCTGGCTAAAAATTATTGGAGAATTACTTACTTTCTTTCTTCTTTGCTTTTTTCGCTAGCCTTTTCTCTTTCAATGTCTTTTCGGCTTTCTTTTTTACATCTTTTTTTGCATCTTGACCTTTAGCCATAGTTTTCCTCCTTTAAGTTTATTGCTATATTTTAAGCTCTTCAAACGAATAAATGCAAACAAATAGTGGGGACGGCACATCTTCCCCGACTTTTAGCAAAACAACAAATAAGGCTCTCTGAATTTGAAGAACCAAAGATTAGAGACGACAATCCCCCTTCCAACATCTTTCGTTAAAAAACAGACGACTGTGTCGGTTAACCTTCTTTGATATAAATGAATATGAATAATTTTTATAAAGGCGATAAAGGTGAGTTCCTTTTAGGCTTTTGGGCGACTGCGAGGACGCAGGCGACCTTCTATTTATCCTGTATCTTCAAAATCCCCCTGGATACATCGTAAAAGAAATCGAGACTGGTGCAAATTTTGTAAGGGATGTTCTTTGACAAAAATAAGGCTAAAG
>JASEHO010000067.1 GCA_030018505.1 bacterium | reverse complement strand
CAATGAATTCCATTTACATGGTTGTTGTTTCACTTCAGATGGGTAAATAGTTACTTTGCTTTAATAATGTCAAAGTTCAAAGCTCAAATGACAAGTAAAGAAGCTATAAGCCTTAGCTTAAGCTTTTAATGGTAGAAATTTTACCTTATAAACTTATGACTTACAGCTTACGACTTATAGCTTTTTAATGGCAAGCCTAAACACATACAACTGTTCAAATTCATTTTGCCAATAACCCTTTTAATCCTTATGGTTTATGGCTTACAACTTTTATACCACTCTACTGTTTTTTCTATCCCTTCCTGAAAATCTATCTTTGGGATAAATCCCAAGAGTTTATCTGCCTTACTCACATCTGCAGGATTTCTCTCTGGGTCGCCTGAGAGCTTCTGAAGATACCTTTTTTCTAATGGTTTTCCAATGACCTTTTCAACAACAGCAGATAAGTAGTTTACAGAAACCTCTTTTGGGTTGGCAACATTGATAATCTCACCAACAGCCTTTGCTTGATCAGATGATTTTATAGTAAGCTGGACAACATCACTAATATAGGTGAAATTTCTTTGTTGCTCTCCATCTCCGTATATCTCAAGAGGTTTTCCAGAAGAGGCAAGATGGATAAACCTGGCAATAACCCCTGCCTTTTCAATGTCGCCAAGCTGTCTTGGTCCATAGACACTAAAGTATCTCAAGGTAACAGTCGAAAGATTATAGAGCTGATGATATATCCTAACATAGTGCTCACCAGCAAGCTTTCCTACGCCATAAGGGTGTGGTGGAGCAAGGGGCATATCCTCAGACAACAGACCATCCCTTACTCCAGCATAGACAGAGGATGAAGAGATGTTTATAAACCTCTTGACACCCATTCTCCTTGATGCCTCAAGGACATTCAGTGTTCCGGTTATATTCGCAGAGTTTGCTGCCAATGGGTCTTCAATGCTTCTCTGTGCTCTGTTCATAGCCGCAAGGTGAAAGACAACATCTATGGCCTCAAAGAGACCCCGTATCCCTTCATAGTTAGCAATATCCTCAACCATGAGATCCGCCCCAATTCCTTTCAGAAAACCCACATTACAATCGCTCACACTGAGATTATCTATCACCCGCACCCTGTTGCCCTTTCTTACCAGTTCCTCTACAAGGTTTGTGCCAATAAATCCAGCGCCGCCAGTAACCAAGCAATTCATCTTTTTTGAATATTTATAATATTCTTTTTTTGTTGACTAAAGACAAGATATTATATTTTATGTTCTTCTTAAGATGGGTGTCAAGACAATTAAGGTCTTGTTTTCAGATTAGACATATAGAGACTGTATAGGCGACATAGAATGGAAAGAGGACTATTAAATCTTTTGAGAGTAGATCATCATAAAGGATTAAATCTACATTTTTTGCGCAACAACAATCATCTCTCCAGTGATTGGATTGGAGAAGGAAAGATTTTTTATAAACATAGGTAGATATGGGAAAACAGCAGCAATAATCTTTTCTATTCCACAAAAGGAATATTGCTTAAAATAGTAATAATAATATTCTATCTTACATCTTTTAACATTATTTCTTATCGTAAGCACCTTAAATCCCTCTTTTTCTAATAAATAGAATATGGATTTCTTATTGTAATATACAATATGCTCATATTTGTATTGAAACCAATCTTTTCCTAAAAGCTTTCTTGTAAAAGAATCAAAATTAGGAGTAGTCAGAAGAAGAACCCCATCTTTCTTCAGGACCCGATTTACTTCTTTTAAGAAAGACCTGGGCGACGATATATGTTCAATCAAATCAGTCATAGTGATTACATCAAATCTTTCATCTCCATATTTTGCATCCTCAATCTTTCCACACAAAATATTTTCCCCAAACTTTTTTTGGGCAGTTTTTGAGCAATATCCTGATGGTTCTACTCCATAAATCTCAAATCCTAATCTTTGAGCGATCTCTAAAAAATATCCTTTGCCTGTTCCTATATCCAATAGTTTTTTCCCTTTTGGCTCTATGTATCTCTTTAATAAAAATAAGTAGCCCTTAAATGTCTCTTTTTTAGATAAAGCTACTATATCTTCATTTGTCTCTCCTTCTTTTCCCCAAGGAGAGTAATTTTCGTCTTCGTAGATATACGATCTATCCTTTTTGTAATCCTCAAAATAGACGGCAGTGCATTCTTCACATATAAATGCTTCTATCTTTCTTTTTTCTCTTTCTTGGGTTCGCACAATGATTTTCCTGTTTTTGGTGGAATTACACACAGGACATTCATATTTTTGGAGTTTAAGCCTTATTTTCATTAAAACTTATTTTATAAACCTACTCATTTCTCGTCAAGGATTTTTGTTGCTGTTGCTTTTGTTGGTAGATAAGGTCTAAACTTACTCTGGCAGACTGATGAGCAGGGTTTGTCGCCAGGGTCTTCTTAAAATAGGTTTCTGCCTCTTTTATTCTTCCCATTTTGAAGTAGGCTACACCTAAATTAAAGAAGGCTTCAGAGTGGAGAGGAGAATGCTTAAGCACCTTCTTGAACTCCAAAACTGCCTCTTTATACATTCCTTTATAACCATAATCCAATCCACGACCATAATATACATCTGCATACCGACTTATCATACTTTTTCCCTTAGAGTCAGGATTAAATTCTCGCCAGACAAATCTTGTCTTGTTTCTGGCAAGCTCTGCCTTAAATTCCGCTTCCCCTATATCTTTTTTTAGAATCCTGTAGGCGATTCCTTCACGAAAAGAAGGATTATCAGGAATGAATTGAAAAGGAAAGATATAAACAGGATAGTTCTTAATATTTTTATCCACAATATCTTTGATTCTAAACTTGACTATATCCTCCCCTCCTTTTAAGTTACTCAGATCCTGTGGCAAAAGCGAAAAAGCAAGCCCGGTCTTTTTTTTCAATTCCTCTGCATACCAGTCATATTGGAGTCGGATGATATTGACTGAAGCAGTATCATCGCGAAGCCTTGAGCAATATTGAAGATACCAAAGAGGAAAGAGGTCATCATCGGTCTCGGTAAAGAGAAGACTATTGTTTCTTAGCGGTTTCAATATATTTCTTCCATTGTCATAGGCAAAATAGTATCTGGTCTTATTGGCATCGTGGTAATTGGGGATAAAAAGGAGGAGGGGAACAAAGAGAAGAAGCAAAGAAAATCTTTTGGCAAAAGATAAGACAAAGAACATAGCCTGACCTGTCCAGAAAGCAAAGATGATATAAGAAGGAAGGTGATAATCCTTAGTATTTGAAACGGGTATGGCATAGGTAGTAAGATGAAAGATATTAGCCAGACCGACTAAAAGTAAAAACAAGGAAAAGAGAGGTTTATTCTTTAAGGAAGTAAAAAATCCACAAATAGAAAAGAGGATGAGGAGACCATATTCCGAAACAAAGACAGTTTTGAGATTGAGGAAAAGATGGCTTAAGCACTCCTTAACCGAGAAGATCATAAAATAATGATATTCCTTTACGCTGAGATGGGTGATAAACCTCTCCCATGTTTTAGGGTCCCCCCAATTACAGTTCAGGAAAAGAGTCTGATTTGCCCTCAAGGGAAGATATAGCCACAAGGTAAGAGGCAAGATAAAGAAGAGAAGAGTGTATAGTGTAGAGTGCATAGTGTATAGTGAAGAGGATTTGGTTTTAAGCTTCTTTCTGTATTTCCAGCTTATAGCCAGGATAAAGAATATGCTCCCAGGGACAAGATAGACTGTCTGGAAATGATGGCAGAAGGATAGTCCAAGGAGAAAGGAGAAGAGATAAAGATAGTTTTGAGTTTTTAGTTTTGAGTTTTGAGTTATTGATTCTTGCCATTTGAGGAGGATGAAGATAAGTAAGCTAAAGAAGAAGGCATTAAGGGTGTATTTCTCGGCTATTACTGCCTGCTGCCAGAAGGTGGCGGTGAAGGCAAGGATCAATGGGGCAACAATGGCAGGAATGATTTTAGGGATTAGTGATTGGTGATTAGTGATTAGTTTTAAGGTGATGAAGTAGACAAGCATCACAGCAAGAGAGGCAAAGAGGCTGGATTGTATATTCATTCTGTAGGCAATGCTTCCAATAGGAATAAGGGTGCAGAAGACCTTGCCAAGCAAAGTATATAAGGGATACCCTGGTGGATGGGCAATGCCTAATGTATAGGCTACAGTTATCAGCTCACCTGAGTCATGGAAGCCGATGGTAGGGGTAAGGGTAACAAGATAAACCCCAAAGGAGACAAATAAAACCAAAAGCCCACCAGCATAATCTATCTTACTAAAAGGCTCTTGATTTATTGGCTCATCCCTTGGCAACCACTTTGCAAGCCATCTTTTCTTCACACCCGAGATTATACCCTTTGGAATCTTCTTATGTCAATGCTTGGAGAAAATTCCCATAAATTTTATTTCATTCACGGATAATATTTTAAGAATCCAAAGTTTCAATGGATATTAGAAAAACACCCGATTTTACTGGGTTAAAAGCAAAATTTGCCAAAGTCCAGGAGGAACCTACAGTATATCAAGGAATAACAGTCAAAACCTTCTTGGCATACTCATTATTTGGGTCAAGCCTTATTGCCTCCTCAAAGGCTTTTCTTGCCTCCTTCATTTTTTCGCCTTTGTAGTAGGCAGAACCTAAGTCATTCCACCACCCGCTATTTTTAGGCTCTATCTCCAAAGCCTTTTTACACCAGGCAGAGGCAGAGCCATAATTCTCGCTCTTAAAATAGATACGGGCAAGGTAATGACAGATTCCTCCTTGTTTTGGGTCTTCTTTGAGGGATTCTGAGAATGTTTGGATTGCCTTATCTGTTTGATTACTATTAGAGTATGCCTCGCCAAGGTTATTCAGGGTAACAATCCTTCCCCTGACGCTCTTCTTCTGATACTTTAAGGCACCTGCATATGTTTCTGCAGCCCTTTGCCAATCTCCCCTTTCTGCATAGAATACACCAAGAGTGGTTATCATTTCCGGTGAGTTTGGGTTCTGCTTTATGGCAGAAAGGAGCGATTCCTCTGCCTTTTTCAGTCCATCTGCTTCCCCTAAACTATACAATTTCTTATAAGCCGTTGCCATAACCCCATAGTAATAAGTGTTATTTGGGTCGTATCTTATATAGGCACTTAGCCTTTCAATCGTCTCTTTGATAAGCTCTTTATTGTTTGTCTCCTTTAGCCTGTTTTCATAATTTGGCACAAGGAACCTGTGATATGTCTCCTCCCAGCCTCCAAGCATAGAATCTGCTTTCTCATAAAGGGATATTGCCTCTTCCCGCAAGCCTGCGGCCTCATAGTTTCTGGCAGAAGCAAAGACTTTGTCTGCCTCAAGCTGAATGGCAATAACCTTTGATAGGCTAAAAAGCCCAAAAGCCAAAAGGCAAAAATAGGCTCCCCTAAGAAAGATACTCATTATATTTGGTTTTGGTTTCTCCTCCTTCTGATACTGGTTCAAACCGCAGATTATACCCATCCCTATCCAGAAGAGAAAGGTATATTCAACAGAGTCAAAGTTAAAGAGGTTCTGAATAAGATACGCTATAGATAAAGACAATAGAGCCAGGGTGATGAGCCTCTTTTCCTTCTTATGGAGAATGATTCCTATTCCAAATCTGAATAGAGTTATCCAGAGCCAGATATAAGAGGCAATTCCAAGCCAGCCAGTGGTTGCTGTCATTTCAAGAATGATATTATGTGCCTTGTCTAAGACGCCACTCTCTAAGGTATAGTAATCAGGTGAGATATACCACCGGATAGCAAACTTCAGGCTGTCTGGTCCAACACCTAAAGGGTGATAACGGATAAGCTCTAAGACTGATTTCCAGATATAGATTCTGACAGCAGCAGAGCCAGTAAGACTAACCCCTCCCTCTTCATTGCTTTTGATAGTCCCCTTTATCCTTTCAATGGGTGAGGTTTTCGGAAAGAAGAAGAGCGGAACCACACAGAGGGTAAGAAGCCCAAGAATGATAAGAAGCCTTTTTTTGCTAAGCCTCATTGCCAGAAATATGAGAAAGAATAACAAGGAGAAGAATAATCCAAGCCATGCACCCCTTGTCTGGATAATGACTATAGCAAAAATAAAGAATAGAAAGCAAAGAAAGAAGAAGACTATCTGAAAGATTCTGCCTATCTGGAAGGGTAGCCTAAGGAATGCACCCTTCTTTTTAGAAATCTTTGAGTCTAAAGCCTCAAGTCCTAAAGCCAAAGCAAGGGGTGCGCAAAGGACAAGGTAGGCAGAAAGAAAGTTCTTATTTCCAAAGGTTGATGACTCGTCCATCTCAACCAGCCAGTTTGGGTCAAGATTCCAGTGTTGAAGGACGCCATATCCACCTGAGAGAAGCCCTGAAAGAACAGCAGAGCTCAAAATTAGCCTTGCCTGCCACTTCTGTTTCACAAAGTGTGAGGTTATGTAAAAGATAAGGATATAGTTGATGAGAGAGGTCAAGCCTTCATACCTGCTGTAGCAACCAAATAAACTGATATAGGGGTTCAGGGATTGAGTGGTGGCAATGGATGCTGCAATGAGGAAGGCAATAATTGGAAAGAATAGCTTCGTTTTTTCAAGCCTTCCATAAAGGAGTGTTGCTCTGAAAGCAAGGAGAGCTAAAAGATAAAGAGTAAACTTTCTTAAGAAGACAACCTTTGGCAAGATATAGATATTGTTGACGCTATAATCATAGTAGAGTGGAAGGAATAGGGCTATGGCTGAAAGGAGAAGGATTGCCGCTGTATCTGTTAGCCAGCAGATAATCCTATAATACGGAAGCCTTTTTATAAACCGATATAACTTTTTTAGCATTTGAAAGGGTAAAATGTGGTCCTCTTTGATCTCCTTCTTCGTGTGTCTTTATAGCCATTTTACTATCTTGCACCAATGTTTAATTTACAATCTTATTCTCGGTCTATCATCTAAGCATAGCTATCTTTATGAGCCTGGCTACCTTCTTTGTGCCATCGTCAACAATGCATCTGGCAAAATAGACGCCATTAGCTACAGATCTTCCATTTCCATTCCTGCCATTCCAGGGGTATTCAATATAATTTGCCCCTGAACCCTTTTGCTTAAGGTTTTCTACGACAAGCTCCCCTGCCACATCATAAATAGAGATCTCCAGGGTTGCTGATGTGCTACCAGAGAACTCTACCCTAATTGTTGTCTTCCCATCATAGGTTGGATTGGGATAGTTGTAGCAGGCTATGATAGAGACCTCTGGAGACTGGGTAATCACTGGCAGGGATGGAGCAAGAGATAATACGGTCAAAGTCGCCACCTCAGTAAGCACTTTGGCACCATTTATATCCTTTGCCTCAAACCAGAAGGAATATTCACCTGGCTCTGTAAGCTGAATAGGATACTCATAGGTAGCACCCAAGAAGAAATCACCCTTTGAATAGAACATCATAATCGGACTGCCAAAGATAGGCTTGCCATTTTTGGTGAGAAAGACCCTCGGAAAGGCACGAGCAGGCTCTTCTCCATCTGCATCCTTATAGACCACAGAGAATAAGAAGTAAGAACCAGCTAATGCTACCTTTGGAGAGACTGTGCCCTGGATAAGCTCAGGAAAATCTGTGACAATAGGACCAGTATATAGAATGCTTTGCACAGTAGATTGACTCCCAACCCAAGGGTTATCTTTGGCTGTAAACCTATAGGTATATGTTCCCTTTGCAAGCAAAGTTACAGAGCCTGAGTAGATGCAACCACTTGCTGGAGTTCCTGAAATATATGTAAGTGTAAAGGAGGCAAGAGAAGTAGTTCCAAGGAATACCTCTACATTAGGATAATCAGAAGCAGGAAGGTCGTTATTCTTATCTGTGTATTTTGCCGAGAATATATAGCTTCCATTAGGTGTTCCTATCTCAGGAGAGAGACTGAATTTTTGTATTACAGGAGCTAAATTCCCTCCATAGACAACAGGCCCTGGTTGAACCTCGGTTGGATTACCTGTTGCCGTTGCACCATATATATCCCGTGCCTCAAAATAAAAGGTGTAGTCATCACTGGCTACCCTCAGAACATTAAGCGAAGGGACAAATTCATAATCCCTGCCAGTATTATAGGGATTGGGGTTTAACTGGGTCATCAGATAAGGGCTTGTTCCTACAGAGGGAAGGTTTATCGGCACTCCTCCAATCATAATATGGACCTTTGGACCAAAGCTTGGGCCATTATTATCCACATCAGTATATCTCACCCTATAAGCAAATTTAG
>JASEHO010000066.1 GCA_030018505.1 bacterium | reverse complement strand
TAGATGAACTCCCTATCCAGATTCCATAGGCAGATGTTCCATAGCAATCGTGAATTAGGCTGTCTGTTATGGAGATATTAGATGAACTCCCTATCCAGATTCCATAGGCAGATGTTCCATAGCAATCGTGAATCAGGCTGTCTGTTATGGAGATATTAGAGGTGTTCT
The DNA here is from genome assembly GCA_030018505.1 of bacterium. GTDB lineage: Bacteria > UBA9089 > UBA9088 > UBA9088 > JAGUXG01 > JAGUXG01. The sequence continues at coordinate 8,138 of JASEHO010000066.1, read as the reverse complement.
CCAAATAGACGGCACACCTTGCCTGCCGTATCTCAACATAACTTAAGGCAGTATTGCTTGCGCCAGAGCCGATTATCCGTATCCCTTCCCAGAGAGAAGAGGTTTCTGAGCCCCTGAAGATAACCCGAGTGCTGCTATCAGTTCCTATGGCTGTCAGAGTTCCATAAACAGAAAAAGGTGTGTTGGTGGCAAACCATACCTCAACCCCTGGGTATATCCTTAATGTTGTATCTGTGGCAACAGTGATTGTGTCTGTGGCTATTATATAAGGACTTCCTGTTAGGGTCCAGCTTCCAGAAACATTACCACTTACAAAGGTATCTGGCCTTACATCATGGACAATAAAAAGGCTCAACAAAAATCCGACAATAGCTATCTTTTTTATCATTTTACGACAAAAAAAGAGGCTGTAGCTACTCTTGCTGCACCCCTACAGTTATTCTTATAGTCTCTGCCTCTGTTTTTAAAAGACAGAAAAAGGAGCATCAAATAGGGAAATACCTTGGCGATCTTCATATCTTTTCTTCCATGAACAGTCCCCTCCCTATTTTACACCTATTCTATCCTAGAAGGATAAAGGAAAAAACAGGTTTTGTCAATAAACTTTTAAGTGATTGGAATTACAAAATTAGCGGATGAGCCTGGCTAAAAATAGGCTTATTTCCCAAAGGAGAATAATGGGAATGGCAACGGCTAACATCGTGATGGGGTTCCAATCTGGAGTGATGATTCCAGCAAAGACCAAAATTCCAAGATAGACATATTGCCATTGCTTACGAATCTGAGCCACTGACAGGAGTTTAATCTTTATCAAAGAGATAACTAAGATGGGTGTCTGTAAGATTGCCCCACAAATAACTACTATCCAAACAACAAAAGTAAGAACATACTCTGCTCGCAATGCCTTTATTGGCACCCCTTCTCCTCCTGCCTGTCCTGATAGCCATTTCAAGGTATAGGGAAGCACCACCAAAAGACCGAGCGCCGCACCTATGATAAATAAAAAAGAGACGGCAATCACCACTGGCAGGATTACTTTCTCCTCTTTCTTTGTTAAACCAGGGATGATAAAGGAGAGAATCTGATGAAGAATAATTGGAACGGAAAGTAAGATGGCACAGAATAAAGCCACCTTCATTTTTACCATTAGAGGCTCTAATGGCGAGAGATAAAGAAACTCTATGTCGCAAAAGGATCTTAAAGCCAAAAGAAGTCTATCAGAAAAGAAGTAGCAGACTGTGGTTGTTATAAAAAGAGAGCAAAGAATGACAATCAGCCTTCTTCTTAGCTCTTCCAAATGCCCAAAGAAGTTTTTGGAGCTTTCAACCACTTTTCTCTTTGTCCGATGAAATCTTCTCTACATCCTCAAGATTCTTCTTAACCTCTTCATCTGCACCAGAAAGACCCTTCTTAAAATCCCTAATGCCTTTGCCAAGGGCGCCACCAATCCCTGTAAGCCTTTCTGCTCCAAAGATGACCAGGGCAATAAGGAGGATGAAACCTAATTCTGTTGGACCTAAACCAGCTATCATAGCAATATATTACTCCTTATAGCTTCCAAAAGTCAAATAAAATGTAATAAGCAATGCTACAACCCTTGACTTTTTCTTATTTATTATGGTATCTTTTTGTTATTGTGATATATGTAGTTGCTTCTGATGTTCACGGAAATTTGGAGGCACTCCTTTCTTTTTTTGCCTACTTAAATGAGCTTAATCCTGATAGAGTAGTAATTTTAGGGGATGTTGTGGGATATGGTCCTCAGCCAAATGAGTGCATAGAAGAGATAAGAAAGCGAGATATCTTGGTAACAGCTGGAAATCATGACCTGGCGGCAATCGGAGAAAATGATGCAAAAAGGTTTAATCCATTTGCCAGAAGAGCGATTGAATGGACAAAGAAGGTGCTTTCGGAAGAAAACAAGTTCTGGCTTTCTGCTATTCCAAGGATAATAAGAGAGGATGACCTTATTTTTGTCCATGGAAGTCTCAGAGATTGGACAAACGAATACATCTTTGATGAAGAACAGGCATCTGCATCTTTCTCTGTTCTAAAAGAGAAAACCCTTTTTGTTGGGCACACCCATTGCCCTTGTCTTTTTATTAAGGAGTGGGACGAGATTATAAAGATGAACATCCCTGAAGGCACTAAAATAACCTTGCAATATTCGGCAATTATCAACCCAGGCTCAATTGGTCAGCCAAGGGATCGTAATCCAAACCCGAGCTTTGGTCTTTTTGATACAGAAAAAGGCGAATTTAAGCTCTTTCGGTTCTCTTATGAGATTGAAAAAACCCAATCCCTGATGAGAGAAAAGAGACTGCCTGAGTATTTAGCAGAAAGGCTTTCTGATGGAAGATAGACCGAAAATAATACGACTTCATTTGTCTTACGGTTATTACTACTAACTCTTCTCTTAGTGTCAGATTTTTTCAGACAATTTGTGAAAATTCGTGAAATTAGTGTCTATGTTTGAAAGATGAGACACGAATTGCACCAATTAACACGAAAGGAGAAGCAATTTATAAATTAGTGTCAGATTTTTTCAGACATTTATATGTATCAGACCACAACTGAAAGACCATTAAAGCCCATATCTGCTTCCAGTTGTTCCTTTTTAAGGAGAAATGGTCAGATAGCAATCTTTCAACGGCATCATAATTAAGCCTGCTTTTTTCAATATTTGATCTTTGGAGAAGACCCAGGGTGAGATCCTTTAGCTCTTTTCTTATCCACTCTCCGATTGGGACAGAAAACCCTTGTTTCTTCCGATAGAGAATCTCATCAGGAAGGAGTCCTTTCATTAGCCTCTTCAATATGTACTTTCCAGTAAAACCCCTAAGTTTAAGGTTTATAGGAAGGCTATTGACAAACTCCATCAGTTTTTTATCTAAGAAGGGCGCTCTCACCTCTAAAGAATGGGCCATGCTTGCCCGGTCAACCTTGACTAAGATAGACTCTGGAAAGTAGAGCTTCATATCCAAAAAAATTGCTCTTTCCACAATATCATCGGAGTTACACTCATTTGAATAAGAGTCAATCTCCGAAAAGAGGCTCTCTTCCTCCAAGAAAAACTTACCTGATAGAAGGCTCTTCACTTCATTTGCTTGAAGGTATGCCTGCCAGATATAATGCCTGATAGAAGGGGGAAAGTTCCTGCCCAGAACGAACTTCTTGGCTATATAGTCAATGGTATAATTGCCGGCTCGTACCGGCAGCAAATTAATAATCGCTGGAATCAATCTATCTCGTAAAATGTGAGGCAATCTTTCATAATAATCAGCCACGCGGTCTCCAGGATAAGTAGGATAGCCAGCAAAAAGCTCATCCCCTCCATCTCCACCAAGAGCTACAGTAACTTTTTTTCTGGTTATTTGAGAGAGGAGATAGGTTGGAATCAGAGAGGCATCAGCCAAAGGCTCATCTGCTACATCAGGAATCTTTGGAACAACCTCTAATAGTTTATCTGCACCCAAAATCTCATCATAGTGGTCAGAGCCTATCAATTTTGCCACCTTTCTGGCAAACATTAGCTCATCATAGCCTTTTATGGTAAAGCCTATGGAGAAGGTCTTTATTGGGGATATAAGCTGGCTCATTATCAAGGCAATAGTACTTGAGTCTATGCCACCACTCAAAAAACATCCGAGAGGAACATCGCTTACAAGTCTTTTCTTCACAGCCTCTATCAGAAGGTCTCTAAACTCGGAAATAAGACAATCCTCTGAGACCTTTTCTCTGCAAGAAGAAAACTTGGGAGTCCAATACTGTCTGGTTTTAGCCCCATTTTTATCAAAAAAAAGAATATGGCCTGCCTTCAGCTTCTTTATCTGCTTAAATATTGAATTTGGAGCTGGAATATAGCCATAAAAGAGATATTTGGCCAGGGAGGAAGAATCAAGCTCCCTATTTATCAAAGGGCAATGAAGAAGAGCCTTTATCTCTGAGGCAAAGACCAATGTCCTATCTAAGACGGCATAATACAAGGGTTTTTTCCCCATAGGGTCGCGGGCCAGGATAAGCCTTCTCTCCCTTTTATCCCATAGGCTGAGACTAAACATCCCATCAAGCCTTTCCACAAACCCCTCGGGGTCTTTCTCATATAAATAGAGTATCGCCTCTGTATCTGAGTCTCCTAAAAATGGATAGTCTTTTGCCTCTTCCTTTATCTGTTTGTAGTTGTAAATCTCTCCGTTGAAGGCTGTCCATAGCCATTTTCCTTTATTTGACATAGGCTGGTGTCCTAAAGGAGAGAGGTCAATGATGGATAGCCTTCTATGGCCCAAACCTACCATTACTTCGCTATCTTCAGCATAAAAATCACCCTCATCATCAGGACCACGGTGGGAAAGGGAAGAGTTCATGGAAGGAATCATCCTTTTTACATCATTCATCCGCAGGAAAGAAGAGAAGCTCACATATCCACAGATTCCACACATGTTACTCAAAAAACCTCTTTTCTCAACCTGTTTAGTATTTCTGATGCAGAACCAGAATCTATTGAACTCCTTGCCATCTCTATTCCTTCCAAGATTTCCGAGACTCTCCTTGCAGAATATAAAGCAAGACCTGCATTTAACAGGACAGCATCCCTTTTAGCGCCCTTTTCTTTTCCCATAAGTATCTCTTCAGCTATCCTTGCATTCTCTACAGGGTCTCCTCCTTTTATATCAGAAAGAGAAGCCCTTTTTAATCCAAAGTCCTCAGGTGCTATGGTATAAGTCTTGATTTCACCCCTGTTTAATTCAGCCACAGTAGTCTCGGATGTGACAGATGCCTCGTCTAAACCATCTTTCGAATGAACAACTAAACAAGATACAGAGCCAAGCATCTTTAGGACATTCGCCAGCCTGAGACAGAGCTTTTCATCATACACGCCCAACAACTGATACCTTGCGCCTGCTGGATTTGTCAATGGCCCAAGGATATTGAAGATTGTCCGAATGCCAATCTCTCTTCTTGGACCAATAGCATGTTTCATTGCAGGATGAAGTAATGGGGCAAAGAGAAAAACAAAGCCTATCTCAGAAAGGCACCTCTCCATCTGCTCTTTTGTCAGATCTAATTTAACACCAAGTGCTTCTAAAAGGTCTGCGCTTCCACACTTGGATGAGACAGACCTATTTCCATGTTTTGCCACAGGAACGCCACATCCTGCTACAACAAAGGCAGAGACTGTGGAGATATTGAAGGTGTGCAGTCTATCTCCTCCTGTGCCGCAGGTGTCAATCGCATCTTTGCTTGCAGAGATCTTTATAGCCTTCTCCCTCATAGTTAGGGCAGAACCTGCAATCTCCTCGTCTGTCTCTCCCTTCATCCGCAAGGCAGTAATATAAGCTGAAATCTGACAAGGAGTGCATTCACCTGTCATTATCTCGGCCATAGTAGCCTTTGCCTCATCAAATCCCAAACTTTTCCCCTCAACAACCTTAGAAATAGCCTCTTTTATCATTTTTTTGTAACCCCTGTAGGAAATACCGAGAATATTATACCGAGAATAAATCAGTCCTTGCAACAAACTTATCCTCAAAATTTATTACTATACACTATTCACTCTACACTATACACTATTCACTTACTATTATGGCTAAAGTAATTGCTGTTTGTGGTAAGGGTGGGGTAGGAAAGACAACAATCTCTGGGCTTATTGTCAGGCTACTTAAGGAAAAAGGGCTTTCTCCTATCCTGGCAGTTGATGCAGACCCAAGCATGAACCTGAATATGACACTCGGTGTCCATATTGGAGAGACAGTGGGCAATATCAGGGAAGATGCTAAACCAGAAAAAGGAAAAAGACCCCAAGCTATGAGCCTAACAGAGTATTTTGAACTGCAGGTCAATCTCTCCTTACAAGAAGCAGATTCCTTTGACCTCTTGGTTATGGGTCGTCCAGAGGGAAAGGGTTGCTATTGTTCTGCCAATAGCAATCTGAGAGAGGCATTAAAAAAACTGACCTCTACCTATAGATATGTGGTCATTGATAATGAGGCTGGGATGGAGCATATCAGCAGGCAGACAGATGGCTCTGTAGATATTATGCTCATTGTTTCGGACCCCACTCCAAAGGGATTGGTAGCGGCAATGAGAACAGATGAACTGATTAGCCGATTAGAGAATGAGGTTAAAAAGAGATTTCTTGTCATCAATCGGGTTAGCAAAGAGATGCCACTAAACCTTCCCAAGGAGATGCAAATTCCCTTAGTCGGATACCTCAGGATTGACCCTATTCTTTCAGAGATTGAGTTGGCTGGGAAGTCAATCTTTGAACTGCCAACCAATGCCCAGATTTATCAAGACCTACAGGATATATTAAAAGGGATAGATGAAGATATAAATGGCTAAAAAAAACTATAAAATTACAAAAGCAAAAGCATTAAAATAGGAGGATAAATGGAAAACAATTGCGAGGAGTTAGTCATAGATAAATTTGCTAATTTTGGTCTGAGCAAGGAGATGCTTCAGACAATTTCAAATATGGGCTTTGAGGAGCCTACGCCTATTCAGGAAAAGGCTATTCCTGTTATTATGCAGGGAAAGGATATGATAGGACAGGCTCAGACAGGTACAGGCAAGACAGCGGCATTTGGCATACCTGTTGTCGAAAAGATTGACCAGGGGATGCTTCCTGTTCAAGTTATTGTCTTAACACCAACAAGGGAACTTGCCATACAGGTTGCTGAGGAGATGAATAAGATTGGCAAGTTGAGCCGGGTATCTGCCTTTCCGATATACGGCGGCTCATCAATAGAGCGGCAGATAAAGGCACTTAAAAAGGGCGTGCATATTGTAGTTGGAACGCCTGGCAGGGTTCTTGACCATATAGAAAGGGGCACCCTTAAACTCAATGAGGCGAAAATAGTCATTCTGGATGAGGCAGATGAGATGCTGGATATGGGTTTTATAGACGACATAACTACTATATTAAACCATACCCCAAAACAGAGACAGACGCTTCTATTTTCAGCAACGATGCCTGAGGCGATAGTCAGAATATCTCGGCAATATATGATATTGCCTGAAAAGGTAACCATAAGCACAAATACACTTACCGCACCAAAGATAGACCAGATATTCTATGAGGTAAGGGAATCAGAAAAGGTGGATGCACTTACAAGGCTCATAGATGCAGAGGATTCTGACCTATTTCTTGTCTTCTGTCATACCAAAAGAGAGGTGGATGATGTTGCCGCAAGCCTTAAAAACAGGGGATACGATGCAGAGACAATCCACGGCGACTTTTCACAGTTTCAGAGAGAATCTGTTATGAAGAGGTTCAAAAGCGGTATGATAGATGTTCTTGTAGCTACAGATGTTGCTGCCAGAGGTCTGGATATAAGCAATATATCCCATGTTGTCAACTACAGCATACCGCAGAATCCTGATGCATATATCCATAGGATAGGCAGGACAGGAAGGGCAGGCAAGAGCGGTGTGGCCATAACATTTGTGACGCCGAGAGAGGATAGGCAATTAAGGTTCCTTCAGTCTGTTGCTAGGATAAAGATACGAAGGGGTAAACTGCCAAGCCGTATTGATGTGATTAAAGCAAAGGCTGAGACCCTGAAGGAAAGGATTCAGGAATTTATTGATGACAAGAGGTTTGATACATATCTTGATCTGGCAGGCAAACTTACTGAAGGGATTACGCCTATTGAGGCAACAGCAGCACTTTTGAAATTTCATATAGAGGGATTTGGGGAAGGAGAAGAGGTAGCTATAGAGGATACAGGTGCCCAGCAAGGTATGGTGAGACTGTTTATGAATGTGGGCAAGAAGCAGGGGATAAATGCAGGCGATGTGGTCAGGTCAATCGCTGAAAAGGCAGATATATCAGGTAGATCCATAGGACAGATAAGCATATTTGACAATTTTACCTTTGTTGAGGTCCCAAAGGAAAAAGCGGAAAAGGTGATAGAGGCTATGCACCAAAGCATATTATTGGGTAAAAAGGTTGCTGTGGCAAAAGCAAGACCAAAATAATTGGTAAGCGTTCAGGTGTCCAAAAAGGAAAAATGGAAAAGGAAACCACTAATGAAGAAATTATTGGTGTTAATTAGTGTAATTCGTGTCTCATCTTTCAAACAAGGAAAAATGGAAAAGGAAACCACTAATGAAGAAATTATTGGTGTTAATTAGTG
>JASEHO010000065.1 GCA_030018505.1 bacterium | reverse complement strand
TAAAATATATCTCCAATATCCCCATAATCTCCTTATCTCCTTTTCTTACTATGGTCAAGAAAAAATTATGCAAATTTATCTTGACCAAAATAAGTTAGTTTGTTTATAGTTATGCTATAAGAAAAGGAGGTGTCGAAAATGAGAAAAGGTATTTGTTTGGCATTGATAATGGGAGGTCTTTGCTTTTGCGAAGAGAGGAAGCTGATGATGAATGGTTCTTTGGGGTTTTCTGTGAAGAAGACGGATATGGACAATAGGAATATTTCCGAGTATCCAGAAGACCTATCTTATGGGATGAATATAGCTACCATTGGAAAGTTTGGTAACCATACTATCGGTGGTATCTTAAACCTTACCTATGATGAGCTTAAAAAAACTAATATTGAGAACATTAATCTCAGTCTTTCTACAGAAAAAGGAGATTTAATCATAGGGAATGTGAGTGAGAGTCCATCCTTACTTAGCCTTAACACTGTGGATTTAAGGGGTGTTATCGGAAAGACGAAAAGAGCAAATAAAGATATTATGCTCTTTATAGGCAAGTCGCAAGAAGAGAATGAAAAATATGGGCAATACCGCCAATACCTTGGTGGCTTCAGCATAGACACAACGATAAATGAGGTAAGATTGGGTGGTGTATATTTGGAGGCAAGGGATGATAAGAACTCCATCTCTAACAAGTCAAACTCACCTATCCGTAACCAGGTGATAGGGTTAAATTCATCTATTCCTATCAGAGAGGAACTTTCTTTGGATGCAGAGATCTCGTTTTCAAGATATGACACTGATACAACAAAAGCAGGAGATTGTGAGGAAAAAGCCTTCAAAATATCTGGCCAGACCAAGAATAGAGATCTCAATATCTCTATTGACTATTTATATATTGAACCAAACTTCTATAGTGCAGCAAATACCTCCCTTTCCACTGATAAAAAGGGTATATGTCTCTTGTTAAAATATCCAAAAGGGATATATGAGGCCGGTCTTTCTTATGAAGCCTATGATAACAACCTGAATAATAAGAAGAGCTATACCACAAGAAAGAAGGAGTGTGAGCTGAGCCTTTTAGTTACCCCAAAAACCTTAGTCAGCGATGTAGAGATTAAATATAAAATAGCCCAAGATAAAGCCACCACTATTATAAATAAGGGTAACAGAACACTCTCTCTTTCCATCTCTAAGGCTTTCAGTGGAATAGACTCATCTCTGAGCTATGAAAGAAAGAAAGGGGATGATAAGATAGATAATAGCGGCGATTCTAAAAGCTCTCTCTACTCCCTAAATATGTCTGGCAATCTAAAGAAAGACCTATCTACCTCTCTGTATCTTTGCTCATCTCTTTATGACCAGACCACAAAGACAAGACAAGACTCATATTCAATATCCCTAACTTATGAGCCTGAGAATCAGGTCAGAATTACACCATCCTATAATTATTGCAAGACTAAAGATGCAGAAAGAGAAACACTTTTAGAAAAATCTTTCTCTTTGGAGAGCATCTGGTATCTTTCCTCAAAACATCAACTCACTGTAACCTGCAAAGAGATGAAGAAGAAAGACTCCATTACATCATCCAATAACTACCAGGGGACACAGGCAGAACTAAAACTCACTACTTTATTTTAATGAAGGTTTGTGTTGTTGGAGCAACTGGGGCTGTAGGAAGGAAGATGATAGAGGTGCTTCTTGAGAGAGAGTTTCCTCTTACGGAACTCTCTCTTTTTGCCTCAGAAAGGTCTTCTGGAAAGAGACTTGCCTTTGGTGATAAAGAGATTACCGTCCAAAAACTTGAACATACTTCAGGAAAAGGAATAGATATTGCCCTATTCTCTGCAGGTGCTTCAATATCCCGTGAATTTGCCCCTTATTTTGCCAAAGATGGGGCTGTGGTCATTGATAACTCCTCAGCCTTCAGGATGGATACAGATGTTCCTCTTGTTGTTCCTGAGGTAAATTCAGAGGATATAGCCTGGCATTCAGGGATTATCGCAAATCCTAATTGTTGTGCAATACCTATGGTTGTTGCACTTTCGCCACTCCATAAGAAGGCAGGGATAAAGAGAATAGTTGCCTCAACATATCAGTCTGTTTCAGGTGCAGGTCAGAAAGGTATTGAGGAATTAAAAGCACAACTTCAAGAAATAATCCAGCCCAAAGCCTTTTCTTGTCAGATAGCATTCAATATCGTTCCGCACATAGACTCATTCCTTGAGAATGGATACACAAAGGAAGAGGCGAAGATAATAGAAGAGGCAAAAAAGATTCTACATTCAGATTTTGGAATTACTATAACTGCTGTTAGAGTTCCTGTCTTTGTTGGGCACTCAGAATCTGTAAATGTAGAATTCGATAAGCCTTTGACTGAGAAAGAGGCGAAAGATATCTTGGGGTCTGCAGAAGGGGTAGTGGTTATGGATGACCCTGACCAGCTTAAATACCCTTATCCTTTAATGACAGAGGGCAGGGATGAGGTCTTTGTTGGCAGGATACGGCAGGATTTCTCTGTACCAGGCAACTATGCCTTAAATCTATGGATAGTGGCAGATAACCTAAGAAAGGGAGCAGCCACAAACGCTGTCCAAATTGCAGAAAAGCTAACATAAACCGAGAATAAACTATCCTTTCTAAATAAACTTAAGTCTAAAAGGGTTCAAGGGTAGAGGGGAAGAGTGAAAAAGATAAAAAATTAAAGATAAAAAGTCAAAAATACAAGATCAAAATTTTCTCTAAGCATTGACATAAGGGAATTCTGATAGATATAATCTGGGGTGTGAAGAAGAAATGGCTTGCAAAGTGGTTGCCAAGGGATGAGCCAATAAATTTAGAGCCTTTTGGGAAAGTAGATTATCTTTGTGGGCTTTTTCCCTTCTAATTGACTTTTGATGGAAAGGTAGATATAATGGCTTATGAGAATGAAATTGCCCCTTAAACAGAAAAAGAAAAGATCTTTCTCTGGTGCTACCCATCCCTTTTTCTTTCCTATTTTTTCTATTCTTTCAGGCGGAGCCTCTCTTTCTTATTTTGTTGCTTCCTTTTACTCCCTTAATATCCCTTTTTATAAGCTCATAGCCCTTATTCTCTTCCTTTCTTTTCTTCTTTGGGGAGTATTCTCTTTTGTAGTTGTCCATTTCAAATTAAGCCAAGAGACCCTTAAAAATCTTTTAATAAAAGATGGCCTTATTTTTCTTATCTTCCTTCCTTTGACAAGTATTTTTCTAAAAGACAAAGTAGGGCTTTATAACCCCAATATTTGGTTTGCTTATCTTTTCATTATAATTTTAGCCAGCTTCATCTTTCTTAAGGCAAGGCTTATTGACTGGGAGATTGCAAGAAAGAGGTATCCGGTAAAATCTTCTATTTTACCTTTAAGCATACTCTTGTTCTTTATTGCCTTCTTTGTTGCCTATTTTAGCATTTTATCTTTTCTGAAACACTATCTTTTACTTAGCACCACAGATCTTGGTGCATTCTCCCAGATATTTTGGAATACAATCCATGGAAGGCTTTTAGAATCAAGCTGGTATGGTCATTCTTTCTTGGGTGAGCATAATTCTCCTATACTCATTCTCCTTGCTCCTTTCTATGCTTTATGGCAGGATCCAAGGATGTTGATATTTCTTCAGGTTTTATTGATTGGTCTTTCTGCTCTTTTTCTCTATTGGATAGCCTATGAGAAGCTAAAGGATAGATTTATTGCTTTGGTCTTTGCTGTTAGCTATCTTTTCCATCCATTCTTTTCCAGAATAACTTTGATAGGCTTCTATGAAATATCTTTGGCTCCAGTTTTGCTTCTTTGTACATTCTTAGCATTGGTTAAGAGAAAAACAAAAATCTACCTTCTCTTTGCCTTTCTTTCTTTAATGATAAAAGAGGAGATGTCGCTCCTCTTTCTCTTTTTTGGAGTCTATGTATTCGCAAAGCATAATAGAAAGATAGGAATCATCACCATAGCAATGGCTATCCTCTGGGCATTACTATCATTTAAGGTGATAATCCCAACTATGGTGGAACGAACATCAATCACTGGAGAAAAAGGAAACTACCAGTATGTTGGAAGATACAAGCACCTTGGAAAAAGCTTAGGCGAGATAGCAAAAAATGTAATCTCTCATCCTCTGGTTATTGGAGAGACCATTTTTATCCCAAAAAAGGTTATGACCTTGATTATGCTCTTTCTTCCCTTTGGCTTTCTCTCTCTTGCAAGTTTCTTGATTTTCCAGCCATCCCTATCTTGCTACTGCACCTTTTAGCTTATTTTAAGATTCAATATCTGCTTTTTTGGCACTACTCTTCCCTTATCCTTCCATTTGTTGCTGTCTCTGCCATTTATGGATTTTCCAATTTAATGGAGAGGATAAAAAAGCAGAGGCTTCAATTAGCCATCCCAGCTTCCATCTCTATTCTGATAATATCTATTCTTTGTAGCATATTCTTTGGCCAACATGCTTTCTTAAAATTGCCATTTTTTCCAGATGACCCAGAGAATTATAAACCAGACTTAAGAAGACTTCCTCTCTCTACACCCATGTTAAGCCTAACCAGGAAAGAGAAAGAGAGAATAAAGCTCTTTTATCTCTTAAAGGAGCTTATACCAGAAAATGCTCCTATCTCTTGTGGTGAGACCTGGTCTGCCAACCTTGCAAACAGAGAAGAGTTCTATCCATTCATTGAAGCAAAGGCATATTGGGATAAGGCAGATTATGTGCTTTTGGACTTAGACTTATCAAAGAGGACATCTGCTTTTGATCTCCTTCTTGGCTATCTTGAAAGGTTTAAGAAGGAGGGTAAGTTCAGAAAAGTATTTGAGGAGACAGAAGACGATGATTTTGTTATCTGGGCAAGATTGGGAAAGGAGGCTGAGTTTCTATCCTTTGCAAAAGGATTGGTTAATGAAAACCCTATTTCTCCACATGCCCACTTCATTCTCTCATCCATTTATTACCACCTTGGGCTACAGAAAGAAGCCCAGATAGAGGCAGAAGAGACAATAAGGCTTGCTCCTGATTATTACAACCCAAAGGTCTATATCATTCTCGGCGATACATCCCTTTTTTTACAAGATATAGATAAAGCATATCTTGCCTATAAAGAGGCAACAGCAATGAACCCTCTTTTTGTTCTGAAGATACAAGAGATAAAAAAGGCATATCTTGCAGGTGGCTTTACCAAAAAGGCAGAATTAGCGCAAAGGGATATTGAAAGGATAATTATTGGCCTTAAAGAGAAGGAAAAAGATAACAAAGATATTTTTGTAAAAAAGCAATTAGCCTTTATCCTTGCCAATACAGGAGAATATAAAGAGGCTGTCCATTACTTAGAGGAGATTTTGAAGACAGAGCCAAATGATTCCTGGTCAAAAAATCTTTTTGACAACCTTAAAAATTTTTATTGACAAAGATTAGATTTTGAGCATACCTTTCTTGAAATGAAAAACGAGACAAATTTTACTTCTCAAAGTTGCGGGGGGAGAACCCAGAGAGAGAGAGTAATAACCGCAAGCAATCTTTATATAGAAACCCAACAAAAGCAGGTCAAGTAACGACCTGCTTTTTCTTTGCATAAATTTTAAGGTAAGGAGGAGATGATGAAGAAGGCAATTTCAGTAGGTTTGGTTGTTTTGGGGCTTGTAGGTGGCAAGGGGCTTTGGGCTGAAACTTATGTGAGCGGGACGATTACCAGTAATACTATCTGGAATCAAGCGGGAAGTCCATATATTGCTACAGATACTGTAACTGTGGCCAATGGTGTGGTCTTGACCATTAACCCAGGGGTAACTGTAAGGTTTGCCACCGAGACATCCTTGATCTGCATAGGCAGCCTAAATGCAGTTGGAACACCCGTCGGCACAATCACATTCACATCAGATCAGGATACCCATACAGCAGGCTACTGGAATGGAATCAAGATTTCTGGTGCTGGAGCAAATGGAAGTCAAATCAGTCACTGCGATATTGGATATGCAGAACAGGCGGTCTATTTGAAAAATGTGTCAGGGGTTACAATAATCCACAATTACATCCATAATAACAAAGGAAGGATAGGAACAGCATATGGCTTAGGTGGGATAGGCTGTGGAATATATCTTTCGGAATCAAACAACAATTTTATTGGGACAAACACCGTATCATCAAACACAGGAGGTCAAGGAGGACCAACTGGCAATGAAGACAATTCTGGTAGCACCGGTGGGATAGGCTGCGGGATATATCTTTCTTTATCTACGGTAAACACCTTTTTAGAAAATACTATATCAGGAAATACTGGAGGCAAGGGAGGATCGGCTTATACGGGTTTTGGTGGCGATGGCTCTGGTGGTTTAGGTGGAATAGGTTGTGGAATATATCTTTCTTCTTCAATAAACAATGCCTTCTCACAAACTACCATAGCTGACAGTGTGGGTGGCCAAGGAGGTGTAGGTGGAGGAGGATGTATTTGGTGGGATGGTCCACCAGGTGCTCCTGGTCAAGAATATGGTATCTATATTGATCCAAATAGCTATAATAACATCATTAATTTTTCAAATACCTAATGGCAACGAACCCATCTTTTATTACTATGGAATCACAACACCAACTATAATCGAAAATCAAACTTTAAGCTGGGCTGGATCTGGTTCAACAAATTTAGGAAGGATTGTACTTATAAATTGTTCAAACTTCACCATAAGGAACAACACAATTTCTGGAGGAATTGGACAAAATGGAGAAACGGGTCTTTATTGTGGAGATTGGGGGGTTCCAGGTAGTCCAGGTAGTCCAGGTGGCACAGGTTCTGGGGTATATCTTCGTTCTTCAAATAATGGTGTTATTTCAGATAATATTATCTTTAATAACATAGGAGGTCGAGGAGGAACGGGTGCTGGTTTTGGTCGAGGTGGTCCAGGCGGTATAGGCCAGGGAATATGCCTTTCTTCTTCAACAAATATTACTATCTCCAACAACACCATTTTCAACAACACAGGAGGTCAAGGAGGGCAGAGTGGCTTTGGTGCTCAAGGTGGTCAAGGCGGAGAAGGTTATGGAATATATCTTTCATCATCTTTAGGGTGTAATATATCAAAGAATACTGTTTCCGATAATCAAGGAGGACAGAGAGGTAGCGCTGGACCTCATGGAAGTTATGGTATCTATGGTTATGGATATGGGGTATATTCTTGTTCTTCTTCTACTTCAGAAATACATTATAACACCTTTTCTGGCAACAAGAATGGTGACGCAACCAAAGGCTATGGCGCCTATCACGATGGAAGTTTAGGCACAATCTCTACTACCTTAAACTGGTGGAGTCATAACTCAGGACCATATCATGGCACTTCAAATCCTACCGGAATAGGAGATATGGTTAGCGATTGGGTTGATTATAACCCTTGGCTTACATCAATAATTACAATTGTCCCTTCCTCTGGTCTAATTGGCACCATCATCACTGTTAATGGACAATACTTTGCCACCCAAACTGAAGTTTCCCTCTCCTTCGGCACCCATCTGACCATCACTACTACCCAATCAAGTATAAATGGCACTTTCTCAGCCACCTTCATAGTCCCAACCCAAGCCTCAGGCACCAAGGTTATCACAGCAATTGATTCTTTTGGCAACCTTGCCACCACAACCTTCTTCATTCTGCCTCAGATTCAAATTAACCCATCATCTGCTGTAAGTGGAGCTCAAATAACCATTCAAGGCTCAGGCTTTTCTGTTCAGTCTGTATCTATCTCTTTTGGCACCTCTCTTACCATCACCACTACACAGACCAATATAAACGGCACCTTCTCTTGCACCTTTACAGTTCCTGCTCAACCTTATGGCACAAAGATTATTACCGCTACAGACATCTTTGGCAACCAAGCAACCACAACATTCTTCATCCTTCCCAAAATCTTTCAGCTTCACCCATCATCTGGTCTTGCTAACACTTCTGTCACTATTGAGGGATCAGGGTTCAGGGTTCAGGGGTCAGTATTCATTGACTTCGGCACCCATCTTACCATCACCACAACCACATCATCTGCCAACGGCACCTTCTCAGCCATATTTATTGTCCCCACCCAACTCCCAGGAACAAAGATAATTACAGCCACAGATTCTTTCGGAAACTTTGCAGTAACTACCTTTATCCTCCTCCCACCAACATTCTTGAAGATAGTCCCAGCCTATAACCTTATTGCCAAGAACCAGGAGTTTGATGTGGATGTAGGAATAGAGGATGTGAGGAATCTTAAAGGAGCAGAGGTGCATCTTTCCTTTGATTCGGATGTGCTTCAGGTTTTAGAGCTTACTAATGGCCCATTTCCTTCAGGTGATAGGGGGATTATCAAGGGAACC
>JASEHO010000064.1 GCA_030018505.1 bacterium | reverse complement strand
TAATTGCTAATTTTACATTTTACATTGAACTTCTTCAGATGAGTAAAGTGTTACCAAAAAACCTTTAAGCAATATTTTCCAGCAATTGTTAATCAAGGGATTAGTCTATCTTAATATCAAAACAAAAAACAGTCTTTGTTGTGCTAAAAAAATAAATCAAAAATCAAAGAGACGCTCTTTGATTTTTTTGTAACCTTCCTTGCATACCGAAAAAGCAACAGATTCAAAAATATTCTATGTTGTAGATAAGACTTATTGAGATAATTTCTCTAATTCTTTCTTTTCCTCATTTCGCCTCCGTGACAAAATTCATTTTTTTTAGAATTTTGAACTTTAGAAGTTATGAACTTATGAAGATAGAAGAATATCTTACAAAGGCAATAAAGATAACATTAGTTACGCTTATTATCTTGCTTCCACTTTATTTTGATAAATCGCTTGTTGGTATCTATGATATAAGCAAGGCTACTGTGCTCTGGATTGGGGGAGTCTTTATTTTGGGATGCTGGTTATCTCTACTTTCTTTGGGCAAGGGCTTTCCTCCTAAAACTATACTCACTCTTTCTCTTTTTGCCTGGGCAATAGTGAATATATTGGCCACTATATCTTCTGAATCTCCGCTCATAAGCATATTTGGCTTTTATAAAAGATATAATGGCCTACTTACACATCTTAGTTATACTGTTATTGCTTTAAGCCTTATTAGATTTGGGGATAAAGAATTCTTAAAGAAAATTATTAAAATAGTAATAGTCATTGGGGTAATATCAGCTATTTATGGGATTATGCAATACTTTGGGACAGACTATTTCTTTCCAGAAAGACAAGGGGGTGGAAGGGTAAGCTCTTTTATGGGAAATCCAATCTTTTCCTCTTGCTATCTCATCATGACTCTCTTTCTTGCTCTGGGTTTCTATTTTTATTCTGAAGGTCTATGGATATGGATATATGGATTTGCTTTCTCTGTAATCTATATCTCTTTCTTTATGATGCAGACAAGGGGAACATTTATGGGATTTGGTGTAGCTTACCTGGTCTTTGTAATCAGCTTTCTTCTCTTTTTTCTCTATAGAAGAAAGGATGTCAAGAAAAAGGTAAAGAGATTTTATATAGGGCTGATAATTATAGCTTTAATTACTATTTCTTCAAATTTATCTTCAGAGTCAACTCTGGGAAGATTTGCTAAAGAGTTCTTACTCTCAAAATCTAAAGTAAAAAATGAAGAAATAGAGACTAATTTACCAGAAAAGAAGATTGAAGTAAAAGGTTCTGCCAAAGTTAGACTTTGTATCTGGAAGGATATTGCCATGAATCTATCAAAGAAACCTTTGTTGGGAACAGGTCCAGATACGATGGCTATTTCTTATCCCAAGTACAGGAGTTTAGAAACAGTAAAAACAGTTGGCGCCTATGTTACAGCAGAAAGCTCTCATAACGAGTTTCTTGATATAGTTGCTCAAAAAGGAATCTTGGGCGCCTTAAGTTATTTATGGATACTTATAGCTTTTCTTTATCTTTCTATCAAAACTATATCTTTTGAAAAAGGGGAGGGGTGGTGGACTACCGGAATAATATTCTCCTGGTTATCCTATATCTTTCAGGCACAAACTGCTTTTGGTGTTCATTCAACAGAGTCTCTGTTCTGGATCCTGACAGGAGGGATGGGTATCCTTTATAAGAAACAGATAAAAAGGGAAAAACTCAAAAGACTAACTTCTAATCAAAAAATGTTGTTGGCTGGAATATTACTAATTACATTGATTTCTTTAATCTTAATTATTACACCATATCGGGCAGATATGGCTTACAGAAAGGCATTTGATCTGAAGGACAAGAGACCTTTTTCTGAAGTCATCTCTGCTTATGAGAAGGTGATAAAGATATGGCCTTATGATGTCCAATACCTTCAGGAACTGAATAGTTTATATCTCACAGCTAGCCAACAGGAAGGGAATACAAAGAAATGGCTGCTTGCGGCAAGGGACATAGCCCAAAAACTTCTTGTTGTCAACCCCAACTCTGATATTGCCTACACAGTTATTGCCACATCATACTATTTAGAAGATAGAGAAAAGAACATAAATAGGGTGATTGAAAACTTCAAAAAGGCAGCAGAGAAAAACCCATACTCTGTTGATGTTCACTATAACTTTGCTCAAATGTATCAGAGGGAGGGCCAGAATTCTGAGGCAATCTCTGAATATGAAAGGTGCTTACTGGCTGATCCTATTTGCGACAGAGCATTAAAGATGCTTCTTCCTCTTTATATTTCCTTTGAAAGACAGGATGAGGCAAAAAAAGCATTGCAGGTTGCCTTAGAGCTTGAACCCAATAACTCCGAGCTTCTCTCTAAGTTACAAAGTTTAGAAATTCAGAAGTTTTAAGGTCTAATATTCTTTTTTTCTTCTTAAGTTTACATAATATTTATTATCATTAGTAATAGGTCTCTCAATTTTTTTGCTAGTAGTAACATTTATATTACAAAAAACTCTTGAAATTCTAAGAGCTTTGTAATATAATCTTAAAGGTTATTTGTTTGTATTGTGCTTCGTGAAAAGTCAAAAATATGGAATACAAAGATTTGGCAAGAGCAGGACTTGATGCTTTACTTCCAAAGATTGAGGTTTTTTCCAATCAGTTTATAGACTATGAGATAGCTATCTACATTCCTGAGTTTACTTCAATCTGCCCCAAAACCAGCCAACCTGACTTTGGAAAGCTCGCCATCATCTACATTCCTGATAAATGGTGCATAGAACTCAAGTCCTTAAAAGAGTATATCCACTCATACAGAAACTTGGGCATATTCTATGAAAATGCAGTGAATAAAATCCTTGATGACTTTGTCCGAGAGGTGAAGCCAAAAAAGGCAAGAGTGAAGGCTAAATTTAATTCAAGGGGTGGAATTGTTTCTGTAATTACTGTCTGGTATCCCAGAGAGATTAAAGAGACAAATTAAATATACGCATCTCTGTATGATGAAAGAAATAAGAGAGATTGCTAAATTAGCGAAAGAGGCGTCTTATGGATTGATTGACCTTTCTTCTTCTGTCAAAACATCTGCCCTTCTTAAAATAGCAGATTTGATAGAGAAAGAAGAGGCTAAAATCCTTGCGGAAAATTCAAAAGATCTTGAGTATGGAAAAAAAGTTGGACTATCCCCTACCCTACTTGACAGACTCGCCTTAAATCCAAAAAGGGTCAAAAATATGGCAGATGGGCTGAGGTCTGTGGCTTCTCTTCCTGACCCAGTAGGCGAAATAACAGGGATGAAAAGAAGACCAAACGGACTTTTTGTTGGAAAGATGAGGGTTGCCATCGGCGTAATTGGCATAATCTATGAGGCAAGACCAAATGTTACGGTTGACTGTGCCTCCTTGTGCCTGAAGTCTGGAAATAGTGTTGTCCTGCGGGGTGGAAAAGAGGCTCTAAATTCAAATAAGATTCTGGCTGATATTATGCAGTCTGTGCTCTCTGAAATGGGGATTGATAAAGCCGCCATCTCCTTCATTTCCAGAGTAGAGAAAGAAATAGTTAAAGAATTAGTTCAACTTTCAGAGTATATAGACTGTATCATTCTGAGGGGTGGAAAAGGTTTAATAGAAATGATTGGTACTGGAGCAAAGGTTCCAATCATTGCCCATGGAGAAGGGATATGCCATACATACATAGATGAAGATGCAGATATAGATATGGCTGTGAGGATAGCCTATAATGCCAAAGTTCAAAGACCAGGCGTATGTAATGCTATGGAGACGCTCTTGGTTCATCAGAAAATAGCAAAGAAGGTCTTGCCTCAACTTGGAAAAGACCTGAAAGATGCAGGGTGCAGACTTCTGGGATGCGAGAAAACAAGGCAGATTCTACCAGATATCGGAGAGGCAACAGAAGAGGATTGGAAGACAGAGTATCTTGACCTCATCCTTTCTATCAAGATGGTCTCTGACATAAATGAAGCGATTGCCCATATAACTAAGTATGGCTCTGGACATTCGGACGCTATTATCACCTCCTCGCATCCAAATGCAATGAAATTCATAAAGAAGGTGGATTCTGCGGCTGTCTATGTGAATGCCTCAACAAGATTCACAGATGGAGGAGAGTTTGGTCTTGGTGCTGAGATGGGAATATCTACACAAAAACTTCATGCAAGGGGTCCTATGGGACTGCAAGAGCTCACCTCAGAAAAGTTTGTTATCCTTGGAGATGGTCAAATCAGAGAATAATAAGAATTGGAGAAAAAGATCAAATTTCGTTTATCACAAGAAACAGAATGTTCTACATTGAAGTCTTTAAGGCGTTTCATCGGGAAAAGATAAAATACCTTGTTGTGGGTGGTCTTGCGGTAAATCTACATGGTGTTCCGAGGGTTACTTATGACATAGATATTATCATTTCAACTGACAGGGATAATATTTTGAAATTGAATAAAACCTTAAAGAATTTGGGTTATGTTCCTCGCCTTCCAGTTAACCCAGATGATATGGCAAATGAAAAGATCCTAAAAGATTGGACAGAAAACCGCAATATGAAAGCCTTTAGCTTTTATCATAAGAAAGAAAGCCGCAAAGTAGTTGATATTGTTTTGGTTCATCCCCTTGATTTTACAGAGACATGGAAGCATAGCATCATAAAAAAAGTGGATGATATTGAGATTTATATGGCTTCAATTGACGATATGATTTCCATGAAAAAAGTAAGCAATAGACCTAAGGATTTAAGCGATATGGAGATGCTTAAAGAAGCCCAAAAAATAATGGAGCAAGGATATGAATAAAGGCTTTTGTTATACCTTAGAGAAAGAGGATATCTTGAATTATATGAAGCTCTCAACCAAAGAAAAACTTACTTGGCTTGAAGAAATTATGTTATTTACTGAAAAGGCTTTGACGCCAAAAGAAAAAGAGATCAGGAAGTATTTTAGAAATAAATGAATGAAGTTGGAATATTTGGAGGTATCTTTGACCCTATCCATTTTGGTCATCTCCAGGTGGCAGAAGCAGCAGGAAAGGTGCTTGAACTCTCAAATTTAATCTTTGTTCCATCAGGGCTTCCGCCCCATAAAAAACCTCCTATTGCCTCTTGCCAGGATAGACTGAATATGCTTGAAATGGCTATTGAAAAGAGCCCTTATTTTTCTATATCAAAGATTGAAATTGAGAGAAAAGAATACTCCTATACAAAGGATACGGTAGAAAAACTTAAAGCAATTTATAAAGAGACTGAATTTTACTTTGTGATTGGCTCAGATACCATTTCAGAGCTTTCAGAATGGAAGGAGATAGACAGGCTCTTTAGAGAGATAAGGTTTGTGGCGGTGACAAGACAGGGCTTTCCAATAAAAGATGCGAATTCAAATATACAGATAATCACCTCCCCTACCCTTGCCATTTCATCTTCTGAGATACGAAGAAGGGTAAAGGAAGGAGGGTCTATAAAATACTTAGTGCCAGAAAGGGTTGAAGAGTATATATATGAAAATGGCTTATATAAATAATCTTAAAGAAAAACTTCAAAGTATGATGACAGAAGAGAGGTTTATTCATACTGAAAGGACAAGGGATATAGCCTTAGAAATCGCAAGCTATTATGATATAGACAAAGAAAAGGTTGAAATTACTGCCCTTCTGCACGACTGTGCCAAAGAGATACCAAAGAATGAGATGAAGAGATGGATGAATAAGCATAATATCACCTTAGATGAGATTGAAGAGAAAGAGCCAGGGCTCTGGCATCAGACAGTAAGTGCAATTATTACTGAAAAGGATTTTGGGGTAAATGATCAAGAGATTTTGCAAGCAATCAGGATTCATTCAACAGGGGATGCCAATATGTCTCTTTTAGCCAAGATTATCTACATTGCCGATTACATTGAAAGTTGGCCTGATGAAGCCATAATGCGACAGGCAAAAAAGGACATTGACCTTGCATTAAAAGAGGTTATGATTAAGAAAATAAACTATATCTTTAGTAAATCTTCGCTTCTTCATTCAAAATCTCTTTTAGGGTATAATTGGATTACAAAATGTATCCAAAACAGATAGCTACTATAGCAGGAAAGGCTGCTTTATCTAAAAAGGCAGAAGATGTGTCCATCCTTAATGTAAAGGGTCTAACCACAATTGCTGATTATCTTGTCTTTGTTTCTGGAAACTCTGGGACACATATCAAAGCAATTACCGAAGCAATAGAAGAAAGGCTAAAGAAGACTGGTATTGTTAAAGAGGAAAAGAGCAAGGGCTGGGTTCTTCTGGATTATGGTAGTTGTGTGGTAAATATCTTTGATGAAGAGACCCGAGCATTTTATCAGGTAGAAAACCTATGGGCAGATGCAGAGAAGATTCCCATAGAATAAACTTAAAGTTTTTGCTCTGGATATTACTTCTTTTTTAATAACTTCCAGGGATTTTTCTTTAGGTCGCTTGAAAGCTCCTCAAGGTTTTTAGCAGATTTGGCTAATGAGCTGGCTACATCTTCATTTTGAAGAAGCCCTAATGTGCCTGAACCCATCATAGATGAGAGCCCAGTAAGTGTCTTGTCTAATTCCTTCATTCCCTTTGTCCACTTAGCCATACCTTCCTGCAGAGCCTCTTTATTCTCATCGGCAATCCCTCCAATCTTGGCAGAGGAAGACTTAACAGAGTTTGCCGCCTCAGAGAGATCTATAATTGCTTTTCTCAGCTCCTCTGGATCTACATTTTCAGAGAGCTTAGCTAAGCCTGCGGCTGTCTTGTTAAGATTGGTTATCAATTCTGAGACTCCATCCTTATCAGAAGAAATCTTGGAGAGGCTGGTTGAAGCCTTTCTGAAATCAGATATAGCCTCCTTAATCTGCTTTCTATTCTCTTCTAAAATTTCCCGCAGGAGCAAAGAGGTAGAGGCAACCCTTTCTATGGACGACCCAATATCCTTTTTGTATTTGCTCATAATCTCCCTTCCATCACTGGTAAGAACAGCTAAATTTTCTATGGTGGTATCAAGGTTTTTAAGGAGATCTTCTTCTCCCATCAGCTTATTCAAAATAGTCACTGTCCTTTCCAGCTTATAGACAACCATCTCGCTTCTGGCAAGCATCTCAGAGATATTCACAGGGTCTATTCCGACCAGGACATCCCCATTTTTTATTGGCGATATCTTTTTTTTGCCAAGTGCAATCTCCACATACTTTTCTCCGACAAGCCCCATGGTATTTATGGTAACAAATGCATCTCTCTCTATCTTTATATTATTTTTTATCCAGACAACTGTATAGACCTTGTTATCTTTAAGATATACCTTCTTCACCTCACCAGCATCCATTCCAGAAACCTTTACCGGTGCCCCATCCGAAAGCCCACTCACATAGTTAAAGACAACAGTGAACCTATATCCTCCTTGTCCAAACTGATAGTCTCCTATCCAAATAATGAGAATAGCCAATATAGCTAAACCAATCGTAGTGACAATCCCTATCTTTACTTCAGGCTTCATATTAGACTCTTAGAGATCAGATTTGTAACTATTTACCTGGGAGTGAAGTACAGTGTAACCTGTAACCAGGCAAAAAGGGAAAATTTCTTTTTTTCCTTAACTTACCCAGAAATTATTACTTTAACTATCTAAAGTGTTACTTTATGAAAAACATTTTCGTTTTCTCCAGAGATATACAATGCTGATGATAGCAAAAATCAAAAGTCCCAAACCAAGCATATCCCAAATAATATCATAGGTAATAGCACCAGTTTTTGCAAACCATGCATATGGTATAATCCAACTTACATCTGTAGAAATTCTTCCACCAAAAGCAAGAAGGCAAACAAATATGCCCCACATCTTCATATTCCATAAGCCAATACTTGCAATAATGAACAATGGACCTATGAAAATTACATCTGGAAGACCTAATCCTTTGGTTATTATTTTGAATTCTACCGGATCTGGTATTGAGATCATCCCTAAAAGACCACATCCTGAGTGAACAAATATAATCAAGCCAATTACAAACATTAACCCAGCTATGATTTTAATTCCCTTTGGTGTTTTGATTTGTTCATCCATTTTTATCTTACCCTTTTTATAAAAGTGGAAGTTTTTGCATTAAGCTAATACCTCTACTTCACGCATACTTACGGTAAGGGGCATACCTCTTTCGGCTCGCACCTCAAGGCACTGCTTTATTGCGTCCTTGATATTCTCAATCGTTTCTTGTCCGGTTTTGCCTTGACTTACACATCCAGGGATAGAAGAACATTCTGCTACGAATATGCCATCCTCATCCCGATCAATCGTCACAGTAAATTTCATAGTTTATCCTCCTTTTCATTTAAAGCCCAATTTCGCTTAACGGTTGCGGATAAAAGAAGTTGCCGAAGGCAATTTAAGCGTTCAGGTAGTGTCCGAAAAGGGGATAAAATTCATTGCAAATTGCAAATT
>JASEHO010000063.1 GCA_030018505.1 bacterium | reverse complement strand
ATCATAGTCTTCTTTCTTGCCAATTTCAAATTTCTAATTTCAAATCTCATTTCTATTTTCCATTTTTTACGCTGCAAGCTTTCACACTAAAGTGAACCGTCTCATCAGTTCCTTTAATGCCCCTTGTTTATCGGAAAAGATGGAAAGGCGCTCATTTGCAGAGTTTATCAAAGATTTAACCTCCTCTTTTGCTTCTTCAGGGCTTAGCACTGAAAGAATATTGAGCCCCTTTTTTTCTTTATCTGCAATGTCATCGGCTATCTGAAAGGCAAGACCGAATTTTTCTCCTGCTATTCTTAAAGCCTCCACCTGCTTTCTATTTCCTTCGCCAATTATTCCGCCTGCTACACAAGAAACAGAGAATAGAGAGGCTGTCTTTTTGTAAAATATTTGATAGATTTGCTCTTTTGTCGGCTCAGAAAGCCCTATCTCCTCTACCTGTCCTTCAATCATCAAAGAAGAAGCAGATATAACCTCTTTTGCCACATCAGGCGAATCTATCAGTGTCTCAAAGGCTAAGGTGAGCAGGCCATCCCCAACCAATATAGCCAAATTCTCTCCATATTCCTTATAGACCGACTGTTTCCCTCTTCTTATCTCATCCTGGTCAATGATGTCATCGTGAACCAAAGAATAGCTATGGATAAGCTCTATTGCAGAGGCTACCCTATAGGCTTCATCTGTTATATCGCCGCAAGCCTCACAGCTTGCCAGACACATCAATGGCCTTATTCTCTTTCCGCCAGGAAATAGGCTATAGTTTAACGCTTGATGAAAGGGGCTTTCTCCTTTTGGCAAAAGGAGGCAAATAACCTCATCAATCCTCTTTCTCTTCTCCTCTATCCACATCGATTACATCTCCTTCTTCTGTTATCATTCTTATCTTCCTCTCTACCTCAGAAAGCCTCTTTGAGCAAAACTTTCTGAGCTGGACACCCTCTTCAAAGAGACTGAGGGAGTCATCTAAAGAGACCTCGCC
This sequence comes from bacterium, assembly GCA_030018505.1. GTDB lineage: Bacteria > UBA9089 > UBA9088 > UBA9088 > JAGUXG01 > JAGUXG01. The sequence continues at coordinate 7,557 of JASEHO010000063.1, read as the reverse complement.
CTTCTCCAATATCCTTACAATCTCTTCAAGCCTCTTTATCGCCTCTTCAAACTTCATCAGTTTCTCTCTTTCCATATTTATGTCGTAAAAACTCACTAATAATTGGGATGAGTGAGATAAAGATAATAACAAAGATAACAATCGTGAAATTGCGTTTTATAAAGGGGATGTTTCCAAAATAATAACCGCTAAAGACACAAACACTCACCCATAAAATCCCACCAACAATATTATAAAGGAGGAATTTGGTATAGGTCATCTTGGCTATGCCAGCAACAAATGGAGCAAAGGTGCGAATAATGGGCATAAATCTTGCGATAATTATAGTTTTGCCACCATATTTTTCATAAAAATTATGGCTTCTGATAAGGTGTTTTTTGTTGAAAAAGAGAGAGGTGTTGCTTGTGAAGACCCGTGGCCCAATTAGATTGCCTATCCAGTAGTTGACTGTATCCCCTAATATAGCCGCAAATGTTAAAGAACCAAATAGATACCATTTATCAAGCGAACTTATAGCAGCAAGTGTTCCAGCAGCAAATAACAAGGAGTCTCCTGGTAGGAGTGGTGTTACTACAAGACCAGTTTCACAGAAGATAATGAGAAAGAGTATGGCATATGTCCATACCCCAAAGAAGCTAATAGCAGTGCCCAGATGTTTATCAAGATGAAGAAAAAGATCAATAAACCAAAAGATGTGTTCCATAGTTTTTAACTATAATTCTATCAAATGGAGCATCTTTTGGCAAGCCCAAACTTCCATCTCCAACATTTATATGAACATTGGTGATGGAGAGTGCCTTGCGGAAGATCCGTTTTAATTAGCATCTCTTATGGCTTCAGAGGGTGAGATACCAGCCGCTAATCTGGCTGGAAAACACCCACAAATCCCTATCCCAATACAGATGATACTTGACCATAATAACTCCCTTAAAAATATCAGAAACTTACACCCACCAAATAAACCTACATAACTTGCCCCTATTGCTCCAGCCAGCAATAAACCATAAACGGAAAGCAATATCCCCTCTAAGAGAAAAAGATAGAATATCTCTTCTTTCTTAGCCCCATAGGCACGCATTACCCCTATCTCCTTATACCTCTGACGCACAGATAACATTATTAGATTTATTATCCCTCCCCCAGCCAAAATTAATGTCACTACCCATATGCCTAAAACTATCATTTTGCTCGTTAATCTTTGGTTCTTAATTGTCTCTAATAATCCTTCGGCAATTGAAACTGTAAACCCTTCACTCTCAAAGAGAAATCCTTGCCTTGTTCTTCCCTTTTTATCTGAAAATCTCTTCTTAAGCATCCGCTCTATCTCCTTTTTCACTGCCTTAGGATTGCCGGATGTTAAGATTACTACCTCAAGATTCCTTGAGTCAGACTCAAAGATTTCATTAGATATTGACAAGGGAATGATCACTCTCTTTGACATCCCTTCTTCCTTGCTAAGACCGATTACCCGAAGTTCATCCTCTCCAATCCTTATCTTCTTTCCTACCCCTATCTTTAATCCAGAAGCCACAGGAGTATTAACCACACAAACCTTTCGTCTCTGGTTAATATCACCTAAGGAGATAAACCTGCCCTCTTTAATCTTAACAGAATGAACCTGTTGATATTCAGGTACAGTGGCTATTATACTAACTGAAATTTTAGTTTTTCTGAAGGATCTTATATCTTGCCAGTAAGATACCTCATAAGAGGTATAGGGGAAGTATGATGAAAGGAAGAACAGATCCTCTAATTGTATCTCCTTGTCCTGCACCCAGATACTGATCATTTGCCCCCCAAGGTTTTCTAAGGAAGAGATAAGTTCCTCGGCCCTTTTTGAGGTATGATAGAGATTAAGGGTAGAGCTTAAGATACCCACACAAATACAGAGAATTATTAGGCTGCTCCTTAATCTATAATTAGTTAAATCCTTCTTGGCTAAATAAAGATAATCACTTAGCCTCATTTACCAATTGTCCATCTTTTAAGTGATAAACCTTCTTAACCCTTTCTGCTATCAGAGGGTTATGAGTAACCACTGCAATCATAATCTTTTTATCCTGATTAAGCAGGGAGAGGATATCCATAACCTCTTGGGCTGATGTTGAATCTAAGTTTCCTGTAGGTTCATCAGCTAAGATAAGCCGGGGTGAATTGACTAATGCGCGGGCAATAGCTACCCGTTGTTGTTCACCACCGGACAATTCAGAAGGTGCGTGTTCAATCCTGTCTCCCAATCCCACCTGTTCAAGGCATCTCCTTGCCCTTTCTTCTCGTTCATCCTTAGCAACCTTTTTGTAGATTAAAGGAAGCTCTACATTCTCTAAGGCAGAGAATCTTGGCAATAGATGAAATGCCTGAAAAACAAACCCAATCTTTTCATTACGAAGTAAGGAGAGTTCATCGTCAGTTAAGTTAGATACCTCTTTCTTATCAAAAAGGTATCTGCCACTTGTCGGTATCTCCAAACAGCCCATAATAGCAAGCAAGGTACTTTTGCCACTGCCTGATGGCCCCATAATGGCTATAAATTCACCTGGCTCAATCTTCATACTAACCTCTCTTAATGCCTCTACTTTCTTCTCTCCCATCTGATATACTTTGCTAATATTGGTCATCTCAATCATTTTATTCTACCTCCTTATTTCGTAAGCGTTCAGCCACAGAGGTCACAGAGGAAGATTATTCATTGCAAATTTAGCATTGTAAATTGATCATTTTAATTTGAAATGCTAAATGCTAATTTTGCAATTTGAAATGAATTATCTCTGTGAACTCTACAGTTCTCTGTGGCAAATTTATTAGCGTGAACGGATACATCTTTACTTTACCTTCACCCTCATTCCTTCCTTCACCTCTTCAGGATACTGGACAACAATTCTATCCCCTATCTTTAACCCTTCTTTTACCTCTATCTGGTCTTGAGTCTGTTCACCAAGCACTATCTCTTTTTTCACAAGCCTTCCATCTTTGACTATTAAAACCGTATTCTCTTCATAGAGTGCCTCTGGTGGAATAACAATAGCCTCTTCCTCCTTCTCTTTAATGATCACCTTGCAAGACAGCTCCATCCCTATCTGTAAGCCCTCTATCTTATCAATTGAACAGATTATCTGCCATTCTCCTGCCTCCTTCTCTTCTTTATCCTTAGAAGCAGTAGCAGGAATTATCTTCAGCAGCTCGCCAGAGAATCTCTTGCCTAAAAGATCAGAACTTAGCCCTACCTTTTGTTTAGGCTTAATCAAGAAGAATTGGCTCTCTTTCACCGTCCCTTTCGCTATCAACTCACTCTGATCCCCTATGGAAAGGAGCAATGTCCCATACTCTACCTTACTGTTCTTCTCTATAACTACCTTTTTCACTATCCCAGAGATAGGGGATAGCACCACACAGTTTTTAATCTGCTCCCTTAAATCAGCAATCCTATGGCAAATGCTTGGGATCTCTACCTCTATCTCCCTTTTCTGCTCTATCAGTCTTTTTAGCAACTGCTCTTTCTCTCTTAACAGCTTTTCTAAATTCATTACTTGTTCTTTTACTTCCAGCCCTTGCTTTTCTACCTCTCTATATCCAATAGCCTGCTTACTGTATAACTCCTTTACATCCTCTAAGGATTTCTCTGCCTGGCTAAGATTCCAGTTGCCTCTCTTTATCTCAGCCTCCTTTTCCAAATATTCCTGGTGATTGGGAATATCTGTTAGATGGACCTGCTTCTCCTTTGCCTGGCTTAAGTTTAGCTCCTCCTTTTTTAAGGCATTAACTAATTCTTCCCTTCGTAACTCCAAAAGAGTTTCTCCTTTTTCTACATAGTCTCCTATCTTTACATATACCCTCTCCACTATCCCCTTTTCAATAGAAGAGGTGATGTTAACTACCTCCTTCTCACAGACCCTGGTATTTAGACTAATATTCTCTTGAAGCCTGGCTCTTTTTGCCTCTATAGTACTCACCTCAGGAATCTCCTTTTCCCTCTGCAGGGTATGATAGGCATTGGATAGCACCCAGCCCAGGAGAATAAAGGGTAATACATAGATTGCCTTAAATAACCTCTTCTTGATAAGCACTATACAGCCTCCCTGTTATCTTGAGGAGCTTGATATATTCAAGGAATAATTCTATCTTTTCAGAAAAGAGATTGCTCTCTTTGGTAAAGAGATCTTTCTGATATTCTAAGAGGTCTTTTGATGAGATAAGCCCTCTTTCATACTTTACCCTGGCTATCTCATAAAGCTTTTCTGATAAGAAGATGTCCTTTTGATATACCTCAAGGCGCATCTTTCTATTATCTATATTATCAAGGCTTTCTGCCAGCTCTATCTTGATGGAGGCAATTAAGCCCTTTAACCCAATCTCTACCTGAGACAGATTTGCCTTTGCTAATTCTATCTCCTCTCTCTTTATCCCCTTGTCGTATAAGGTAAAAGCAAGAGAAAGCCCTACTCTTTCTTCTCTTTTCTCTTTCTCTTTGGATATGGTGTAGGAAGGAATAAGAAGAGGAAGGTTTTTTGATCTTGCCTCACACAGGGCCCTTTGGGCTTGCTCAATCTCAATCTGTTTCCTTCTTATCTGGGAAAGCCCTTTTAGGTCTTCTAAATTAAAAAGAGCAAAAGCCTTTACCCTCTCTAATCTATCTTCTTTTATCTCAACTAATCTTTCTTCATCCTTAATCTCTAATCCTTCTTCTCCTAATAGCTTACTAAGCCTGGCAAATTTAGCCCTTCTCTCCTTCTTCTTGGTCTCTATCTCTTGAAGCACACCTGAGATATGAAGCTCTATCTGGATAATATCCATCGCTGCTATGATGCCCTTATCTACCTTTAGTTTAGAGATTTCCAGACTATCCTGAAGGTCTTTCAACTCCTTTTCCTTTATCTTTGAATTTACCAAAAGAGTTAAAAGCTCACTATAAGACTCTATTACCTGATATATTATCTCATTTATTCTATCCTCTCTGTTTAGCTTAGCCAGGTTAAGATTTAGCTCTTCATCCTTCAGTGGCTCTTTTATCTTCTTTCTCTGATAGGTTGATAGAGGCTCTTCTGTCTCTAATTTTACCTCCCAGCTATCATCACTGCTCTCTAAGGCCTCTGTTGTTTTAAGCGATAACTTAAACCTTCCCCCTAAGGGAAGGGGTCGGCTAACTGAGGTGTTTATCTCTAAACAAGGTTTCTCTTCAGTCTTTGTTATTACCTTCCTCTCTTTACCCTCTTCGTCCTTTTCCCGGGTTATTGCTTTAGTTTTGCTTTGGGTTATCTTTGCCCCTATCTCTGGATAAAAATTCTCCTTCTTTGCCTTATTAAGGGCTATCTCCTCTTTAGACAAAGAGAGGTTTTCTGACCTTATCTCTAAGTTATTCTCTAATGCCAGTTCAATAGAGGTGTGTAAGTCTAAACCTAAAACAGGGATTGTCTTAAGAAGAAAAAGAACAAAAAGGATAAGAACTAAAAGCCCTTTATTCATACTTCACCGCTACCGCAGGTGGAATCCTGGCTGCCTTTAAGGCAGGATAAAGACTACCAATTACACCTATAAGTATAGATGTTGCAAAGCCAATGAATATACCATAAAGGGGAATCACCATCTTCCAACTGGCATAGTAGCCGAGCATCTTTATACCTATTACACCAAAGGCTATCCCAGATATTCCACCTATTCCGGTGATAACCAAAGCCTCTACTAAAAACTGAAAGAATATATCCTTCTTTCTTGCACCTATTGCCCTTCTTAGACCAATCTCACTTGTTCTTTTACTAACTGAGAGAAGCATCATGCTTAAGATACTGACAATGCTTATAATAAGGCCTCCTGCTCCAATGATTAGGATAAAGGTATTTGCCTGACGGGTTTGGGATTGTAACTCATCAAGGAGGCGTTGAGACTCTCTTTTTACATAGAATATCTTATCTTCACCATATCTTTCAGCTAAGATAGCCTTTACCCTCTCTTCTATCCCTTTTATCTCCTTGTTTATATCAGAAGAATTCCGTGTGGCTATTTTGAGAAATATATCATCAACAAAAAGATCTAAATCTTCCTTAAAGACTGAATATGGAACAATTACCGCAGTATTGCGTCCTTCCCATCCTCCCCACCAAAAGTCACTATAAGGATTTAGAGGTAATGCAAAAGGGTTATACCTTGCCAATATACCAATAACTGTAAAAGGGGATGAGAACCATGTTTTCCATATACCATCTTTTTCATCACGATATTCATGAAATAGGATTATCTTCTTTCCCAATAGCCTTTTGCCTCCCAAAAAAAGAGAGGTGGTATTTCCTAAAACACAAACCCTCCTCTTCAGCCTTACATCTAAATTATTGATAAATCTTCCTCTAATCACCTTTAAGCATCTTACCTCCTTATACTCTGGTATAGTACAGAGCAAATTCACATTGGTAGGACAGAAGCTATGTTTTTCTCCTTCAACCTTTATATCTGGACCTGCAAAAGGACACTCTTGGGGTAGGAATGTTACAGCAATCCTCTTTATCCCTTTACACCTTCCTTTAAGATTAAGCCTCAAAAGGTCATCATAGGTAATATTATATCTCTTTTGTAAGCCTTCTTTATCATAATAATCCGGGGATACCCTTAATATATTCGCTCCAATATTCTCAATATCTGTCAGTATCTCCCTCTTTACTGTAGCTGGAATAGAAAAGAGAAAGATTATGCAAGCTATGGTTATAGAAATAGAGAGAAGAAGAAAAACTATACCCTTTTTAGCACTACTTAAAGACTTAAGGCTATCGCGTATCATTTCATTTAATTCCTTTTAACTGTTTACCTAACTGAAGTAAAAACACTGAAAGACTCGAGTTCACGGAGAATTTCAAGTGATCTTCTGTGCTCTCTGGTTAATCTTTACTTCAGGTGGCTAAAGTGTTACTCTGTTTCAAGCCTTAGAATAATTTTGAGATACTTATTTGCCCAGAGATATTTAAGTGTTTCCCCTCACTTAATATATCGGCATAATTGAAGTTATCCTAAAGCATTATTTTGCTTTTTTTGTCAAAGAACGCTTCAGTTGGGTAAAGTGTTACAGAAAAAAGAAACTTTTTTTCTGTAAGTTTAGATACCCTTTGGGGTCTTTTCGAATAAAACTCAGAATATCTTCTATGTAGCCAACATTAGGTTTTGGAGGGCAATTAATATATTCTCCAGGGGTCCCTGGATGATTCCCGGTCCAGAAGCTAATCGGACCATTGGTTGAAATGAGGACAAATTTTCCTGAGACAAGTCAGTTTCTGATTGTAGCAGGGGAGATGGTGAGGAGGAGGATTAGGCAGAGGAAGGAGAATTTTTTGAAATTGGAAATTGATAACATCCAAATTAAGATGAAAGGGATGAATAGGAGGATGTTTGCCCTGGCTAAGGCAGAGAGGCCAATGGTTATTCCAGCAAAAGCTATATTCTTGTATGAAGGCTTATCCTCTACTCTGAGAAGAAGAAAGATAGAAATGGTATTTAGGAATGCGACCAGGGATTCCATCAGCAGGACTCCTTCGTGGATATAGAACATGCCATAGAAGATAGAGATGACAAGAGAGATTA
>JASEHO010000062.1 GCA_030018505.1 bacterium | reverse complement strand
TCTAATGTCTTAAAGTCTTGTCTAAATTTTGGTAAACCTGTTGCTTTTGAGTATAACACCAGTCACCAGTTAAATTCTTTACTGGGGCTCCTTTTTCCTTCAAAAGCACTTCAAATAGCTACCCGTATCTTTTATTTTTAAAGGCTGATTTATTCTCTTTCTCGATTAGCAAACAAAGGACAGAGAAGAGCAAAGTCGCAGAGATAACAGAACCTGTTTAGTCTTGGCTTAAACTCTTCTGTCTCCTTCATCTCTGTTACAGCCTTTTTGATAAACCCTTTTCGCTCCTCAATCTGCTCTAAGCTCCTTTCTGTAGTCAGGGTTGTATTGTTTTTCAAAAAATGAAAGGTAAGTTTTTTTGGGGCAATATTGTGCTGATGGTATAGCCCAAGCCAATAGATGCTCATCTGAAGGTCAGAATCTACCTCTTCTTGCGTCATAGGGTTACCAGTCTTATAGTCAATAAGCTCATAGCTTCCATCAGAGAGCTTATCAACCCTATCTATCCTCCCATTCAGAATAAACCCTTCTAACTCTATCTCAAAGCTTGCTTCCATCATCTCTGGCTGAGTATGAACATCAGAAGAGTGATAAAAGTTTGTGAGCATAGCTAAGGCTTTTAGCCCCCATTCCCTCTCCTCTGTTCTTCCAGAATATCCCTGCCGAACCCAATGCTTTCTGAGAAGATTATGAAGCACATCTAAAGATCGTTGTGGTTGGCTAAAGAATTTCTCTAATGCGTCATGGACAGAGATTCCCATGCTATGATAGGGCTTAGGTTTGCACTGTTCTTTTAGATTGTCTAAATAATAAAATTTATACTTGAGCGGACACTCAAGGAACATAGAGAGCTTAAAATGGCTTATCTTCATTAGACTATTAAGTTCCGCAAGAAACTTTTTCTGTGAATTGGAGAAGGGCCGTGCATCCTGATGGCTTCTATATGGGCTTTGGTAGGATAGCCTTTGTGTTTGGCAAAGCCATAAGCAGGATATATCCTGTCATATTCTTCCATTATTCTGTCACGACTGACCTTGGCGATGATTGAAGCAGCAGAGATAGGATACAAGGTCTTGTCTCCTTTTATATGGGCTGACTGTTCAATATTAAGGTTGGGTATCTTGTAGGGGCCATCTACTAAAACAAGGGATGGTTTTTCAGCTAAACCTGAAACCGCAGAAGCCATAGCCTTGAATGTTGCCTGAAGGATGTTTATCTCATCAATGGTGAGATGGTCTATTGCAGAAATCTTCCAGCTAATAGCCTCTTTGGTAATTATAGAAAAGAGCGATTCTCTCTTTTTAGCTGATAAAGATTTGGAGTCTGCTACACCAGTAATACCCTTTTCCAAGATTACAGCTGCCGCTACAACTGGCCCTGCCAGAGGACCCCTTCCTGCCTCATCCACACCAGCTATAAGATTTTTGGAAGACATCTATCATCTCTTTTTAACCTTAATTCTTGTTGCAGACTTACCCTTTCTCTCTCTTAAATAATAGAGTTTTGACCTTCTTACAGTTCCTTCCTGCTTTAATCTTATCTTGGCAATGGATGGTGAATAAAGGGGAAATGTCCTTTCAACCCCCACGCCATAAGAGATCTTTCGGACAGTAAAGGTCTTGCTTATCCCACAGCCCCTTTCTCTGATAACTATCCCTGAAAAATGCTGGATTCTCTCTTTGTCACCCTCTTTTATCTTAGTAGAGACCTCAAGGGTATCCCCTGGATGAAACTTAGGCATCTTCTTTAGATTCTCTCTTCTTATGCTATCTATGCTTATCATTCTTCTCCTCCTAAATATTTTCTTCTCTCTATCAAGTCTGGTCTATTCTTTCTTGTCTTCTCAAGAGCCTTCTCTTTTCTCCATTCCTTTATCTTCTTGTGGTCTCCAGAGAGCAAAATCTCAGGAACTTTCATTCCCTCAAACTCACTCGGTCTTGTATATTGAGGTCCTTCTAAATAACCATTAGAAAAAGATTCGCTCTCTATTGACTCTGGGTTTCCTAAAACCCCTGGAATAAGCCTGGCGACAACATCAATCACTAAAAGGCAAGGAATCTCGCCACCTGTTGTAACAAAATCACCGACTGAAAGCTCAAGGTCAACAAACCTCTCTATTACCCTCTCATCTATACCTTCATAATGACCACAGATAAAGATTAAATGGTCTTTTTCTACCAAATCCTTAGCTAATTCTTGTGTCAGGAGGCTTCCTTGTGGTGTGAGATAAATGATATAGCCTGGCATAAGGCTTTTTATTGCCAGATGCAGAGGCTCTGGTCTTATCACCATTCCAGGCCCCCCACCATAGGGATAGTCATCTACCTTTTTGTGTTTATTTTCTGTAAAACCATAAAGATTATGAAGGTTTATCTCTAAAAGCCCTTGCTTTTTTGCCCTGGAAACTATACTCAAATCTAAAGGGTTAAACGCCTCTGGAAATAGGGTTATAACATCTATTTTCACACCGATTTTCTCATAAATATAGCTTTTCTGGACAGGTTTTGTCTATAACTATTTTTGTCTTATATTTTAATAACTACTAATCGAAAGAAGAACCCAATATTTAGACAAATTCATTGACAAAAATTATAAAGGAATATATACTATTGCCTGTAAATAAAGAAGTTAAGCGTGACAAAAGTATAGACAAAAATATGGTCAAAAAGGTTTTGACTTTTAAATCGGGTCAGTTTGTATTTAGCCAAAAATTCTCTTATGAGAGATTAAACCCTCTTCTTGTTGAGGCAAAGATACTTTATAAAACAGTAGCAGAGCTTCCAATATTGCCTGGTTTAGCCGCACAGATTAAAGAAGAACTCATCCGAAAATCTATCTTTGGAACAGCAGCTTTGGAGGGTAATCCTTTAACAGAAGAAGAAATTTCTCAAATTATTTCTCTGCCAGATAAAGATAGAAAAAACCAGGCTGAAAAGGAGATACAAAATCTTAAATCAGTATATAATTTTATCAAGATCCAACCATTTTATGATGAGACATATCTGCTTAATGAAGATATTGTTAAAGAAACCCATAGCCTCATTACTAAGGATATAGAATATCCGCATAATACGCCTGGGCAATATAGAAATCATATAGTTAAGGTTGGAGATGTTGAACATGGTGGTGTTTATACTCCACCAAAATGTTTTGACGATATAAAACTTCTTATGAAAGAATTTATAGAATGGATAAATAGTGATGAGATTAGGGCATTAGATCCTGTATTGCGAGCAGCATTGGCTCATTATCATTTAGGACTCATACACCCATTTGGCGATGGTAACGGCAGAACCGCAAGGATTGTTGAAACTATATTATTGCAATTTGCAGGAATAAAATATGTTCCAATAATGCTTTCAAATTTTTACTACAGAAATATTGAAGACTATTTTTGGGTATTCTCTAAGTCAAGAAGAAATAAAGAGGATGATGTAACCCCTTTTTTAGAGCTTGTTTTAAGGGGGGTTATAGATTCGTTAGATGGGATTAGGGAAAAGATTACTTTTTTTATTCGCCAGTTTACCTTACGTGATTATTATGCCTTTCTTATGAAAGAAAAAGAGATAATCAAACGACAACACGATTTTTTGATTATGTTATTGGATTATTTCAAGCCTTTTACCCTTTCCGATATGTTTAATCTTTCTCCTTTTAATGTTTTGTATAGGGATGTAAGTGAAAGGACAGCAAGGCGGGATTTAAAAAAATTATATAAGAAGAATCTTTTAAAATATCCTCCTTCTTCCGGTTTGTTAGGCAGAAGCACGGACATTTACGAATTACATTTTAAGGCATTGGAGGCATAAGATATGTCTCTTGGGGTAACTACTCATAATTTTGGGGGAAACCTAAAAAAATGTCAAATGACAAAGCTCAAATGCCGTAACTGTTTACCTAGTTTATTTAGAAAGGCTGATTTATTCTCAGTATAGCTGTATGATATTATACCCTGTGTCTCTTTGGCAAGGTTGTTTGCCTGCTCCTTTTATCAGCTCTATTGCCTGGTTGATTGACATCTGATGGGATATGCCAGTAGAGGCTATCACTACCTCTTCCATCAGGGTGCCACCAAGGTCGTTTGCCCCAAAAAAGAGGGAGATTTGGGCTAATTTAGGGCCTTCGGTTACCCAGCCTGCTTGAATATTGGGAATATTATCCAGCATTATTCGGCTGATAGCTACCATTTTTAGATAATCAACCCCTCCTGAGGCTGGAAGGTTTGAAAATTTTGTGTTCTTTGGAGAGAATGTCCAGGGAATGAAGGCTGTAAAGCCTTGAGTAGAGTCGGCAAGCTCACGAATCTTTAAGAGGTGTTCAATTCTTTCTTTTTTTGTCTCCATCATCCCAAAGGTCATTGTCGCTGTAGTCTTCATACCGATTGAATGCGCCTCTCTCATCACTGTAAGCCACTCCGCAGTCATAAGTTTATGAGGGCTAATTATCTTTCTTACCCTGTCAACTAAGATTTCTGCAGCACCTGGAAGGGAATCCAGTCCTGCCTCTTTTAGCTTGAGCAAAACATCTTTGATGGACAAACCAGATGTTTTTGAGAGATAATAGATTTCAGTAGGGGATAGACTGTGAAACCAGACATCAAACTTAGCCTTGATGCTCCGTAGTAGGTCGCAGTAGTAATCAAGGGATAGCTCCGGATTGACGCCGCCTTGAAGCATCACCTGGGTTCCCCCAATCTTTACCAATTCCTCTACCTTTCTTATAATTTCATCCTTTGACAAAAGATAGCCAGTTTTTGACTTCTTGCTAACTGAAAAGGCACAGAATTTGCATCTCAAAACACAGATGTTTGTAAAGGTTATATTGCGGTTAATGATAAAGGTTGTTATCTCTTCTGGGTGGTAGAGCCTTCTCCTTTTATCAGCAATCTTACCCAGAGAGATAAGGTCAAGGTCAAAGAGCAGTAAGCCTTCTTCTGCATCAAGCCTCTGTCCAGAATATGCCTTCTCCAAAACCTCTGCCTCCTTCTTTTTTTCACTTTTAGTTTTTAGCTTGATACGCACTATTTACCTCCATTGGAATCCTGCCTGCATTCTTGATAATCCTTGTTAGCTTGGTCTTAGAAATTTCAGATGGCGTTTGAGCACCTGCAGAATGAACGATCTTCTCCTCAAAGCCTGTTCCGCCTATATCATCCACCCCAAAAGATAAGGCGACCTCAACGAGCTTTTCACCCAGATACATCCACAGCCCCTTAATATGCGTAATGTTATCTAAAAGTAGCCGAGAGACAGCAAACACCCTTAAATCATCAACGGCACTTGAACCCTTGCAATATGAAAGGTTTGTATTCTGCGGATGAAAAGCCAAAGGCACAAATGCCAAAAACCCTTCTGTTCTATCCTGAAGCTCTCTAAGCTGTAAAATATGATCCACCCTTTCTTCTGCGGTCTCTATATGTCCATAGAGCATAGTAGCGTTTGACCCCAGGCCAAGCTTATGGGCAGTCTCCATCACCTCAAGCCACCTTTTACCACTAATCTTATTTGGAGAGATAATCTGGCGAACCCTTTGGCTAAATATCTCTGCCCCACCCCCAGGAATAGAATCTAAACCCGCTTCTTTTAGCCTTTTTAATGTCCCCTCTAAGCTGAAAGCCTTTGAGATATAGTCTATCTCTGTAGCTGTAAAAGCCTGTAGGAAGATGCTACTACTTATCTTCTTAATTCTTCGTAGCATCTCTTCATAATAGGAAAGATTGAGTTTGGGATGCAAGCCACCAACTATATGAAATTCCTTTATTCCTAAGTCTAAGCCATAATGAACCTTTTGCTCTATCTCCTCTAAGGAGAGAAGATAGCCATCATCTAAATCTTTTGAGAAGGCACACAATGGGCACTTTGATATGCAGATATTCGTATAGTTGATATTAAGGTTTAGGTTAAAGTAGGCATGGTCGGAAACCTTCCTTTTTCGGACAATATCAGCCAGCTCTCCTAAGGCAAGGATCTCATTTGAGGTCATTAAGGCCAGTCCTTCTTCCCGAGAAAGCCTTTGATCAGCCAATATCTTATCTTTGATAACTGATAACTCAACCATTTTTTCTCGAACTGCAACACATTCTTGACTAAGATACTGTAGTGGCTAACTTTTTAATGCCTAATCGACTTGATTTATTCCGCCGGAATGAAATGGATGGCAGGAGAGCAGCCTTTTTATAGCCTTTTTTAACCCTCTTTTTCCATACTTAGATATGGCTTGATATGCATAATCAGAACAACTGGGGTAGAATCGGCAAGATCTTGGGTAAAGCGGTGAGATGAATCTTTGATAAAGTCTTATTCCAAAGAGGAGTAGTCTTATCATATCCTTTTAGACAAAGAAAGGAATGCCCTTTTCAGGTTGGGAAAATCAGCCTCTGTAATCTCTTTTCTGGCTATCACCATTATCCATCCTTGCGGCATATCTTCTTTATTTAAGCGATAAATCTCGCGTATCCTTCTTCTTACCCTATTTCTTATTACTGCTTTTTTGGAAACTTTTTTTGAAACAATTATGCCAATCCTCTTTTCTTCCTTTGCTAAAAAAAATGTGGCAAAGAAACGACTTGCCACTCTTTTTCCATTCTTAAATAACTCCTCAAACTCTCTCTTTTTTCTTAAGGTATAACTCTTTGAATGCCCCTTTTCACTCAGCAAGGCGCTTCCTCCCTTTTTCTCTTCTGGCAGAGAGAATCTTCCTTCCTGACTTTGAACTCATCCTTTTTCTAAAACCACATTTTCTTGCCCTTTTCACATTATGCGGCTGATATGTACTTTTCATAAAGATATTTTACTCAGAAGGAATAGGGTTTGTCAAAGAAAAAGTGTAACTGTTACTTTTTTATGATAGCATGAACAGCTGTGGCTTTGAAAGAGACCATAACCTCATCGCCAATTTTTAACAAAAGGTCTTTTAAGGAATGATTCGTCACAAAGGCTACTAAACTGAATCCACAATCGATATACAACTTATGGACGACTCCAGCAGGATTAATATTATTAATCCTCCCTCTAAAATTGTTTCTGGCGCTTGTATTGGTAGAAGCAATACCTTTGGCTACTGTAACATTTTCAGGACGAATACAAAGAATGACCTTGTCCTGGAGATTTGCCTCGCCTGCTACCTCTATTTTATGGCCATTGACGAAGACAATGAAACTACCTACCTCTTTTTCCTTCACTTCACCCATCAGAATTGTCTCTGTTCCAACAAACGAAGCTACAAACTCATCAACAGGATAATTTATAACCTCTGATGGTGTGCCAATTTGTGCAATCCGACCATTTTTTATCACACCCAGACGGTCTGCTAAACGAAGGGCTTCTGACTGCTCATGCGTGGCTAAAACAGCTGTTGTTTTTGTCTTGCCCAAAATACACTCCAAATCTGATATAAGCAACTCTTTTGTTGGATTGTCCAGAGAAGAAAAGGGCTCATCCAAAAAAATTATCTCTGGTTTTAGAGCAAAGGCGCGTGCCAGACTCACACGCTGGGCTTCACCTCCAGAGAGTTTGCGCGCAGACCGCCTTATTAAAGGCAAAATACCAAACCTTTCCAAATGCTCTTCTACCCTCAATCTAATCTCCCTTGTTTTCAGGCCGTGAATCTTTAATCCAGAGGCAACATTTTCATAAACCGTTGTATCAAAAAGCAAGGGATCCTGAAAGACCATAGTAACCCTGCGTCGATAATCAGAAGAAACAGTTTTTTCATTTATATCCTGTCCGTCAAAAAATATCTTTCCACACTCAGTCTTTTGAAGGCCTGCCAGCATCAAAAGGAGCGTGGATTTCCCAGAGCCGTTTGGACCAATCAAGGATAGTATCTCATTCCTCATAATCGCCAGTTTTGGTACATCAAGAACTTTTACGCCGCCCCTTAGAACCTCTACATTTTGAACCTTCAGGATAGCCTCGTTAAGACTCATCTTGGTCTCTCATGCTGTTGAATGCAAGTGAGAATGAAATTTACCATAAATACCAATAACAACAGAATAATGCTTAAGGCAATGGCCAGATCAAAATTGCCACGGCCTGTTTCCATGACTGTGGCAGTTGTAAGGACTCTGGAATAGCCCTTAATATTACCGCCAACCATGATTGAGGCTCCCACCTCAGAGATCACGCCACCAAAACCAGCCATAACAGCCGCCAACAGAGGTAATCGAGCCTCTCTTAATAAGATCCAGATCATCTGCAAGCGTGTTGCCCCTAATGTCAGGATCTGCAAGGGTAAATCTTTAGGAAGAGACTGCATAGCCGCTAAACTGATGCCTGTAACAATAGGCGTGGCTATGACTGCTTGGGCAATAATCATAGCCATCGGGGTATAAAGTATCTCCGTAAATCCGAGTGGCCCATTACGCCAAAAAAGGATCATAACAAAAAGTCCGACGACTACAGGTGGCAAGCCCATGCCCATATTGATTAGGCTAATTATCAGTTTTCGTCCAGGAAACCTTGTCAGAGAGACTATCGTCCCCACAGAAATGCCGACAAAAAGACTTATAAATGTAGCTATCCCTGATACCTTTAAGGATAGCCAGGTGATAGCAAAGACCTCTTTATCAAGCATAAAAAGGAGGGAAAATGCCTTGCCGATACCTTCAACAATGATATTCATTCTGGTAACACTTTAGCCATTATGAAGTAAAGGGTAAAGTTCAATGTAAAATGTAAAATTAGCAATTAGCATTTTAAGATTATTCCTCTTCTTC
>JASEHO010000061.1 GCA_030018505.1 bacterium | reverse complement strand
ATGAATTCCATTTACATGGTTGTTGTTTCACTTCAGATGGGTAAATAGTTACAAAAATAGGAATTGCATCATTATGGTTTGCTGTTGACAGCTTTTTTTAATTAAGGCTGGTCAAATCTTAAAAAAGGAGGAGAGAGATGAAAATGAGTAATAAAAAAGAGGTTTGTCTCATCTTTATTTTGGCTTTGGCTGTTAGGGCGGCATTTGTTCTTTTCTTCCCATCACTCTTTGCTGCAGATACAGGACAGTATGATGATATAGCTTGTAGTCTGCTTAAAGGAGATGGTTTTTCTATCTCTGGAATTCCAACCGCAGGCAGACCTCCATTATATCCGCTTTTCTTGGCAGGTGTATATTCCTTATTTGGACAGAGCCATTTGGCGGTAAAATTAGTGCAGGCAATCCTTGGAGCTATAAGCTGTATTATTGTTTACCTTATCGCCAAAGAGTCATTTAACCACAAAGTTGGATTATGGTCAGGGATAGCAATGACTCTTTATCCTCCACTTATCTCTACGGCTGGCTTTGTTCTTTCTGAGGAACTCACTATTATTTTATTGGCTATAAGCACCCTCTTTTTGATAAGAGCCATAAAAAGAGAAGCGGTGAGTTACTATATCCTTACCGGAATATTCTTGGGATTGACCACCTTGTGTCGGTCCATCACCCTTCTTTTTCCCATCTTTTTATATCTTACTCTTCTGTTCTCATCATCTAAGAGAAGAGGGTTCGTCTTGATATCTATGCTTTTGGTCTCTATGATTCTAACCGTAGCTCCATGGACCATCAGGAATTATATTAAGTTTAATGCTTTTATACCCTGCCAAACTGATCGAGGAGTAAACATATGGGTAGGAACGCATCTTCCTTTAGATGGACCAGGAGGGATGCCTTATGGAGTTGGCAGTGCCCAAGACGAATATAAATATTCAAGGGATGGAGAGGCTTTTCTTAAAGTTAGCAGGGGGTTATCTCCAATTGAAGCAGATAAGGCATATTATCGGGAAGGAATCAAAAATATCCTCAATAATCCTTCAGGATATTTACTGTTGTGTGTAGAAAAATTTAAGCGCTACTGGTTCTGGATTCCTGGAGGGGTGGAGGTTCTAAAACCATATCCTAAAATAAAGCTCGGGATATATATTGTCTATTATTTTGTGCTTTTGTTGGCTGTTTTTGGAGTATGGACAGGGTTAAAAAAGGATTGGCGAGATAAATTACCGATACTGGCTATAATCCTTTATTTTACCATAACACATACCCTTATCTTTGCTGTTCCTCGTTTCCACATTCCAGTTATGCCTTATGACTTGATCTTTGCTGTAGCTGGATTCCTAAAATTTTTGCAAACTTTAGGTGTAAGGTGTAAATAAGGGAAAGGTAATTTATGGCACCATTTCAAGTCTTTTGTCCTCTTCCTTCCGCAAGACCACGCCATCAATCTTATATTTTTTAAGGAGAAAGTGGGTGGCTGTTGATTGAATACCCTCTAAAGTAGCCAGCCTCTCTGCTACAAAGAAGGCTATCTCCTTCATTGATCTTCCCTCAACCACAATAGATAAGTCATAGGCGCCTGACATGAGGTATAAAGAATGAACCTCTGGATACTCCTGAATCCTTGTAGCTATTGCATCAAACCCCTTGCCACGTTCTGGAATAACCTTTACATCAATAAAGGCAAAGACCTTTTCCTCTTCTTCTCTTTCCCAGTCTATAAGTGTTTTATACTTGATAATTACCCCATCCTTCTCTAATTTTTCAATCTGTTCACTCACCTTTTCTTCAGTGATTCCAAGCATAACTCCAATCTTTTCTGGGGTCAATTTGGCATTATTCTCCAATATTTTGAGTATCTCCTTTGTCTCTTTTTCCATTCTTTATTCCTCCTTTATTCTCCAATCGTATGGGATCTTATCAGAATATGGACTAAGCCTTATGATCTCATCTGGGTTATGACAAATGGTGGCACAATTAGCCACAATTGCAGGTTTTGTCCCTATCCCTTTGAATCCATTCCAGACTAAAGGCGGCACCTTCACCAGGCAATAATTCTCCTCGCCAACAAAAAGTTCCATTAAATTTCCTTTAGTTGGCGAATCTTTCCTGTCGTCATAAAGAACAATCTTTATCATCCCGGAGATAACCGCATAGTTCAAGGTCATCTCCTTATGTAGGTGCCATCCCTTAACCACATCAGGATAGACAGAAGAAAAATATATCTCTCCAAACCTTTCAAAATAAGGGTCGTCCGAGCGAAGCATATGGTAGATACACCCTCTTTCATCAGGTATCTTCTTTAATTGCTTAACTACAACACCCTCAATCATCTTTTTGTCAAGAGAGAGCCTGCTACCTTAGACATCTCCTCAATAAATATCTTATCTGCCTTCTTCTGGGCATCTGAGATAGCAGAAAGGAGCAGGTCCCTGAGTACCTTGGTATTACCAGCTATCTCAGGGTCTATCTTTATATCGCAAACCTCTTTCTTTCCATTACAGGTAACCTCGACCATCCCACCCCCGGCTGAGCCTGTCACCTTCTTCTTTCCCAGCATAGACTGCATCTCATCTACCTTGGGCTTCATCCTGCCTATATCTTTTAAGAGATCAAAGTTTATCATCTCTAAAGTAAGTGTATGGTGCTATAGTGTATGGTGTATAGTCATAAGGATTAAATGGGACGGTTCATTTTCAAAAGTTTTTCCTTCTGATTTAGGGAGAAATTGGAAATTGGAAATTGGAAATTAGGAAGAAATTCGAAATCATAGTCTTCTTTCTTGCCAATTTCAAATTTCTAATTTCAAATCTCATTTCTAATTTCCATTTTTTAACCTTTAAGCTTTCAAACAAGAGTGAACCATCCCGATTAAATTCACTATTCACTATACACTATTCACTATACACTATCTTATCACCTCCGCATCAAATATGGAGATAGCTTTCTCTACAATATCAGCCTCGCTTTTACTATTCCGAAGTATCGTAGAGAATTGTATCCTTTGCTTTATGATACCATAAATAGTATCTTCTATCAACCTTTTATTTTCATCTTTATCTAAAATCCGCTTGTTTGGAGCAAAATTTTTTTCAAAACTAAGAAGAATTTCATTATCCTTTACTTCTACCTGGCCATCACTTAAGGCGCTGGCTAATGAAGGCTTCTCTTTCTTTATCCTCTCCAATATCTGTGGCCACAGGTCAATCTTCGCAGCAGCTATCTCCTCCCTACCTCCTTTTTCTTGCCCACTCTCTTCCGACTTTTCACTTTTAACTTTTAACTTTTCACTTTCTACTCCTTTTTCTTGCCCACTCTCTTTCGACTTTTCACTTTTAACTTTTAACTTTTCACTTTCTACTCCTTCCTCCTGACTCCTCCGTATCCTGCACATCTTAAGACAGGCAATCTGCAAAAGAATTGAGCTAAAACTTCCAAGCCTTCTCATCCTCTCATACCCATCCCTTAAAATATCCCCTGCTTCAATCACCCAATCTATACTTGGAACACCCTCTGTAACAGCAGAGAGAATAAGCCCTTCCATCTCCTCTATCAGTTGTTTCATTATCTGGTCAGGAAGGAAACCAGCATCCACAAGAGTGTTTATCTTGGCTAAGACTGCCTTCTGATCAGAGGCTGATATTATCGTCAATAATTCACGGATAGCCTCCCTGTTACACATCCCCATCAGCTCTTGAATCTCTGAAACAGTTGCTTTGGGATTAAAAGAGATTACCTGCTCTAAGCTAACCTCTGCATCCCTTAGAGAGCCATCAGAAAGGCGAGCAATTAGAGCCAGAACCTCCTCAGAAAGACCAAACCCTTCAAGTTCCTTTATCCTCAAAAGCTCCTTCTCTATCCCTGCTCTTGGTATTTTTCTGAACTCATAGCTTTGTGTCCTTGAGATGACTGTCTTTGGCAGTTTATGAAGCTCTGTAGTGGCAAAAATGAAGATAATATGTGGCGGTGGCTCTTCTAATGTCTTGAGTAAGGCATTAAATGCCTCAGTGGTGAGCATATGAACCTCATCAATGATATAGACCTTATATCTTGAGGCCGCTGTCCCAAAAGCAATCCTTTCACGAAGCGCCCGTATCTCATCAATTCCTCTATTTGAAGCGCCATCTATCTCAATAACATCAAGGGATTTTCCCTCATCAATCTCAAGACAAGAAGAACATTTTCCGCAGCAGATAGGTATAATTCCAGTCTGGCAGTTCAGAGACTTAGCCAGAATTCTGGCTATGGATGTCTTTCCTGTACCACGGGGGCCATAGAAGAGATAGCCTTGCGAGAGCCTGTTTAGGCTGATAGCATTCTTTAAGGTTGTGGTAATATGATGTTGGCCAACAACCTCATCAAAGTTCTTTGGTCTATACTTTCTTGAAAGCACAAGGTGAGACATAATCTTAAATTATATGTAACTATTTACCCATCTAAAAGCAAAGCAACAACCAAAAAAGGGAATTCAAAAGCAAAATTATCAATGAGCAATTAGCAATTAACATTTGAAGAAGAGGAGTAATTTTGAATTGATAGTTGTTAGTTTTGCATTTTACATTGAATTTTTCCCTCACCGATAGAGAGATTATTACTTCAGATGGCTAAACTGTTACCTTATTGCAAATTGCAAACTCAATCTGTTTTCAGTATAGTTGACTATATCATCAACTTAAATTTATGTCAACATATTTTTGAGCAATTGTGTTTTTAGTATATGTTTAGGTGAAAAATTGTGTCTTATACAAAAGGGTTCGAGGATTCAAGGGAGGAAGTGTAAAGGATGAAAAGTTACCTTCACTTGATTCCTTTCCCCTGGACCCCTTGAACCCTTTGTTTATGAGCCAATCTAAAATGAGCTAAACACATACTGTTTTTAATTGCCTTCTATAGTAGTTTTAGAATATACTTTGAAGGAATGAAGAGGCTTTATCCTGTCTTTATCTTTCTCTTTTCTTTTCCTGTCTTTGCTGAGGAGTCAGGGTCTGTTAGTGGGACTGTTTTAGATAGGGTGACCCAGACTCCAATCTCTGGGGCAAGGATAGACCTTTCCGGGAAGAAAAAGGCTACCACAGATAAATATGGCAGGTTTGCGATTGAGCTTCCTCCTGCTCTCTACAGGCTATCTGTCAAGGCTTCTGGTTATAATGAAGAAGTCAAAGAGATAGAGGTCTTTTCAGACAAAACTACCCAAGCAGACTTTGAGCTTATCGCCTCCCTTACCTTCTATGGCGAGGAGTTTGTGGTTGAGAGCCCCAGTCCTACACCTGCTGAGGAGGTTATAATAAGCAAAGAGACGCTTCTTGAGGCGCAGATAAGGGATACCTCTGTCAATCTCTTTAATGACCTTTCAGAGACGCTAAAGACCTTGCCTGGGGTGATAACTGCTGGTGACTTCTCAGGCGCTCTCTATGTCCGTGGTGGATCCCCTATGGAGACTATCTATATCCTGGATAGGGTCTTCATATACTGGCCATATCGCTGGGGAGGGATGTTGACAATGTTCAATACAAGGCTTATTGATGAGGTTGACTTCTATGCTGGTGGATTTCCAGCAGAGGGAGGACAGAGTCTGGCTGGTGTGATTGATATTCGGTATAAGAAGAAAAGCCTGAGCAAGAGGTCTGGACTCTTTGAGCTATCCCCAACAACAGCGGAGTTGCTCTTAAATGGCCCAATTAAGAAAGAGGCCAGTTCATATCTCTTTTCTGCCAAGAGGACACACTATGACTACCTGGCCAAGATTTTATCTAAGGATGAGAAGGGCAATGTCTATCCCTGGTTCGACGATCTGCTTTGCAAGCTCTACTTTGACCTATCTTCCAAACATAAGCTCACCCTATTCACGCCCTATGTAAGTGAGGGTATGGATATGTGGTTAAAGGAAGAGCATGATCCAACTATAGCCGGGGCCCACTTTGGCTATAATTATAAGATGGGAATCTTAGGAATAGATCATAAATGGATACCAACAGAAAACCATAGCCTGCAGACAACTTTAGCTTACAAGGAAGATAAGGGTGATTTTGACTTCTATCATCCAGAATTCTCTTTCAAACAAAAGATATATCCAAAAAGTGTTTCTCTTAGAAGCGACCTTGACTGGCAGATCTCTCCTTCGCATAAGCTCAGATCCGGAACATACATTTACTCTTCAGACTTGAGTTTCGCTGGAGAGTTTAAAACAGAGGTGATAAAAGGAACAGATACATTGAAAAAGGGGTATGAAGAAAAGGCTTATGAGATTAAAAAAGACGCCAACTATATTGGGCTCTATGGCTGGGATAGATGGAAGATAAAGCCAAAACTTACATTAGATTCTGGCTTGCGATATGAGTATCTTGATATGACAAAGGACTATTCCTTAGTACCAAAGTTTTCCTTAAAGTATGATATAGGAGACAAGACAAGCCTGAAAGCCGCATATTGCTATAATAGTCAGTTTCCGATGGATGTCTTCTGGTTGGATGAGAAGGAGGGTAACCCAGACTTAAAGCCACAAAAGGGGATTGATTATATCCTGGGCATAGAGAGGAAGGTCTCAGAAGATGTAAGGCTTAAATGCGAAACATACTATAAAGACCTAAAAGACCTTATCTTATCAGACAATGAGAAGAATTTCCTGAACAAAGGAAAGGGCAAGGCTTATGGAATAGAGCTTTTCTTGCAGAAGAAAGAGGCAAAAAGGCTTGATGGATGGATAAGCTATAGCTGGTCTGTCTCCAAAAGGCAGAGAGGAGATTCTGAGCATATGTTTGAGAATGGAACTGAAACTGCCGGGGTATCTGATGACCCAAAATTCTATCCCACAGAGCAGGACAGGAGGCATACCCTATCTATTGTAGGCAATTACAAACTGAGCACAAAATGGAGGTTATCAGCAACATGGAGGTTCAATACCGGCAATCCCTATACACCCCTTGTTGGAGTAGTAGAAACAGGATCTGAAACAGCAATCCTTTACAAGCCTATCTGGGGTGAGTATAATTCAAAAAGGATGCCAAATTATCAAGTTCTTGATCTGAAGATAGAGAGGCTGTTTAAGATAAAAGGAATGGACTGTTCAAGCTACCTTCAATTCCTAAACCTTTACAACCACAAGAATATCTATGGCTACTACTATTCAGACGACTATAAAGAGAGGAAAGAGTCCATGATGCTTCCCTTTATGTTCTTGGGTGGATTTGAGATGAGGTTTTAAGCAATGAGAATAGTAAAGGAAAGAATAGGGTTAAAAGAGCTGAAGGAGATGGCAGCTAATGGCTTTGGTAATTTTGTCAAGGCTGTGGTTGATATTGAGAAAGGGATTATGGCTTTAAATGCTGAGCTCCACTCTGATGAAGAGGCTTTGCTTTTGGAGCAGGGGTCAAAGCAGAACAACCTTTGGGGTATTAATCTATATCCAGAACTTACTGAGGGGTTTATTGAGTTTGACTCAATGATAAACCTTCGTCCTTTTCAAGGTAACCGAAGCAGAGGCATAGATGACCCTCAGATTAAACAAAAGATAGAAGCTATAGTTGATAAATTGGTGGAAAGATGAATTATCAGCATAAAGACTTAGCTTGTGGTAGGTGGTTTGAGTTTTCGTTTCCTGTTCAAATGGCTAATATTGGAAGCGAAATCAATCGCACGATAAGCTGGAAAAACAAAAATAACCTTGAATATAGCCAGCAGGCTTTTGAGCGAGCATTAGAGCTTCTCTATCTTACTATCTCTGACAAAAAGAATAAGAAGCGTCTTAGAGAATTAACCAGGCTTTATGAGGTTCTGGCTGATTTTTTTGCCTTTGACAATGAGTATGGCTCAAGCGATACATCCTGGCAAAACTACTTCTTTGGCTTCAATTATTTAGCACAATCAAAGAGATGGAACTGACAAATATTTTGATGGGGTTTGCTGTCGGTGGAGGGGGATGGGTGCTTGTTCTCCTTATCATTTTGAGCATTACCTCTATAGGTGTGATTATAGAGAAGGCAATACTCTACTCTAAGTTTCAGAGGGAGACAAAGAGGCTTTGGTCTGAGATGAAATTTCATCTGGAGGAGAGGGGGCTGGATGAGGCAATGGATATTCTAAATCAGACCTCCTCGCCGCTTTTGCCTATTATCAAGGCTGGGCTTTCTGTTATTGGCTCAGGGCCAGAGGCTGCTTCTGAGGCAATGGAGGCAGAGAAGATAGTGGTCAAAATGAATATAGAGAAGCGCCTGGCACTCCTTGGAACCCTCGGAGCAAACGCACCGTTCATCGGGTTATTTGGCACAGTCCTTGGCATTGTCCACTCCTTTAAGGGCTTGGCAGTAGGTCAACAAGGGGGAGTGATGACAGGCATCTCTGAGGCATTGGTAGCTACAGCAGTTGGTCTTTGGGTGGCTATTCCTGCGGCAATATTCTTTAATTTCTTTAAGAAGAGGTCAAACGATTTAATGGCTTATGCTGATGCCATTTCCCATCTTATCTTGAAGAGATACTTCCGAGGAGAAAAAGGCAAACCACAGGTGATAAAAAGATACAAAGTTAGCTAACTTTTGCAGAGATTATAGTAGGTATTAGCCAAAAGTTCCCATAAAATGAAAATATCGAATGTAGAATATAGAAGGAAAAAGGGTAAGCATTCAGGTATCAGCGTTCAGCCATCAGCTTTAAGGGGTTAAGCTGTTTAATATAGAAAAGCACGCAAAATTACAAGATCTGCTACTGCCTTGATTTTCTTGATCTTATCTGACTGCTGATA
>JASEHO010000060.1 GCA_030018505.1 bacterium | reverse complement strand
CCAAAGGTATAAGGCTGGAAAGATTGCAAAAAATAGCTTATTCCTCATCCGCTCTCTCTGGAAGGCTCATCAAAATCTCCGAGATAACAAACCTTACGAGCCTCAAAAGACCAAAGGAAGATACCCTCTTTCTTGTTGCCTGGGAAGAGGAGAAAAAGAGAAGGATACGAGACCTTTTTCTCTCAAAACCGAATATCTGGATAGTCATTGGACCTGAAGGTGGGTTGACAGATAAAGAGGTTGCCTATCTTGAAGGTTTAGGAGGAATTAGTATCTCCCTTTTTGAGACACTTTTCAAAACAGAATACGCAGGGCTTATCTTTATAACTGCTATCCTCTATGAACTTTCTGCAATATAATTTTGTTCGCTTATGATTTAAACTTTGTGCCTGGAATTTTTAGAAGGGTTCAAGGGGTCGAGGGGTCAAGTGAAGGCGATACTAGAATTCTTGAAAGACTGTCCCCCCCTTAGAATCCTGTCCCCATTAAAATCTGGTTTGACAAAATGCTTTATTTGTGAGATAATTTAGACACTGCAATTCAAAAGTTGCAGTAGTATAAAACTGCCAATAAGCAGTATAATCAGAGGTTAGGTAAAAACCAAAATTAGACAGGAGGTAAAAATGGGAACATTTTACACAGCGTGTATAATTGAAAATCATGTCAATCGTAAAAAGAGAATTCATGTCCTAAAAATCCTCGTAGATACAGGAAGTGAATATACTTGGGTTTCAGGAGAATTGCTTAAGGAAATTGGTATCACCCGAGAGAAAAAAGACCTGTTGTTTGTAATGGCAAATGGACAACACATAACACGAAATATAGGCTTTGCTATTATCAAAATAGGTGAGTATTTCACTATTGATGAAATTGTCTTTGGCGAAGAGGGTGATATGACGATTCTTGGCGCCAGAACATTAGAAGGGTTAAATTTAACAGTTGATCCACGACAAAAAAAGCTTGTTGCAGCAGGTCCATTACCAGTTGCATAGTAATACAATTTACCGTAACACTTTAGCCACCTGAAGTAAAGATTAACCAGAGGCACAGAAGATCACTAGCAAATTTAGCATTTATCATTTCAAATTTTCTTTAGATAGCATCTTGAGTCGCTATATCTCTTTCCTTAAATTTGAAATGCTAAATTTGAAATGCTAAATTTGAAATGAATTTATCTCCATTTGGACACTCCTAATGGAGATGCTTAAGCGGTTACTGTTTCGGTATAATCATTCTCTCTTTTTGACTTTTCTCAAGAAGGTCTAAAGCCAGATCGTATCTTTGCCTTCATCTCTTCGTCAATAGTGATACTTGTAAGGGTGAATCTCTCAGCCTGAACACCGCATTCAACCACGCCCAAAAGCACAGAGATAAAATCAGAAAGATCATAAAGGGCATCTATTGCTGATGGATAGGAGGCTTGAACAACTATCAACCTTTCAAGGGATTCATTTGCGATTATCTCCCAGTCTTGCGCCTCTGGCTCTTCTAATAACTCAATGATGTCGCAGGAAAGAGACATTGCCATCTTAAAGGCATCTTTGGTGGTAAATTGAAGGGAAGTCTGGATTTGAAGCAGATGTGGAGACTTAAACAAGAAAGATGAAGCAATTACAGCTATCTTTCTCTCTGCCGAGATCTCAGAAAGGATAGAATAAGAAAGAGATCTTCTTGGATGCTGCTTTCCTGTTATTATAATTAGACCATTTGAGGCTACAAAAAGGCTTTTTGTAGCCACGACCTCTTTTTCGGATAAACCATAGTCAGAAAGGCTTTTTACCTCCTCGTCTTGCTTTTTAATAATCCTTACCAGAGCTGCCTCGCCAAACAAGACAGGTCCTAAGCAGATCTCAAATCTCATCCCTGGAAACTGAAAGATCTCAGCAAAGCCTTGTTGATATGTCTTTGTTTGGGAATCAAGCCCACAAAGCATTTTTAGCCTGAAGGCAAGCCCGGCATAGATAGAAAGGGAGAGGTCTTCTGAAGAGAGAAAAGCCCCAGAGACTCTATATCGGACCCTAATAGCCTCCTCTTTTGGCTCAAAATGTAGCTCGTTTGCTCCAAGTGCCAAAGCCTTTTCTATCTGAAGAAAGAGCTCTCTCTCGCCGCTCTTATCCTCCTCCTTTACCTTTGGTATCTCTAATATCTCCTTTTCAGAAGGTGGGCCAAAAATAACATATATCATTTCAAGGATATTAGCCTTTGAGCCCAGAGAGACATTAACATTACACCCAGTTATCTGCTTAATATCCTCAATCACCTTTGTATCCAATGGGTCAGCCATAACCACATTAAGCTCTTTATCAAAGGCCATAATTGGAATAAGATTGTGCCGAATGAGCATCTCATAAGGAAGCAAGGAAGCGGTTTCTATATTTATCATTTCGGGAGTGAGGGTGACATAAGGGATATTGAGCTGGTGAGAGAGGGCACAGTTCAAAGCATCCTCAGTAAGTGCCTTCAACTCCTCAACCAATATCTCTCCAACCTTCTTCTTTCTGCCTATCCTCTTTTGAACCTCAAGAGCCTTTTGTAGCTGGGTCTCAGTAATAAGATTAAACTCCTTTAGAATCTCACCAATCGGCTTTTTCCCGGAAGAATCTGCAGAACTTGCTTCTTCTGAGATAGTACTCTCATCACCAAAGATATATTTATATAGCTTGGCATTCTCAATGGCTAAAGCTATCTGGTTTGCCAAAAGCATAAAGAAGCCTATCTCATCAGGAGAAAAAGAGGGTTTGCCTACTTTGTTTATCGCCTCTATAACCCCAATAACCTTATCCTTTGCCTTCAGGGGTGCAGCTAAGATAGATTTGGTAACAAAGCCTGATTTCTCATCAGCCTTTCCAGAGAAACGGCTATCTTTAGTGACATCTGCAACCAGCAAAGGTTCAGCCTTCTCTGCCACCCAACCAGCAATCCCTTCTCCTATTCTAAGCCGTATCTCCTTAATCTCCTTGCCGCCCTCTGCCACCTCAAAGACAAGCTCCTGTGTCTCGTCATCTATCAGCATTAAAGAAGATGCCTCAGCATTCATAGCTGTCTTTGCCATTTTCATTGAAAGGTTAAGAAGGGTTCTCATCTGGTGGGTTGAACCTAAGACAAGCCCTATATCTAAGAGGGTCTTTAGTTCTTTGCTCCTTTTCTCCTCCTCTTTCTTTAACCTGCAATTTTCAATAACTAATCCAGCCTGGTCAGCTATAATAAGGAGAAGGTCTGTATCTTCTTTAGTAAATGTTCTGTTCTCAAACTTGTTTATGAGTTCAATTACGCCTATTACCTTCTCCTTTGCCTTCATTGGCACGCAGAGAATGTTGTAGGTCTTGTAGTCTATCTTATCAGCTAATCCCTTTAAGAACCTTTCATCCTTGTTTACATCAGGAATTATTAAAGGCTCACCCTTTTCTGCCACCCAGCCGACAATTCCTTTCCCTATTGGAATCCTCATCTTCTCCAGGAGCTCCTTCTTTTCACCCTTTACTACCTTAAAGAGAAGCTCATCTTCTTCTGTCATAAGAAGCGAACCAGCATCACAGGATATAGCATTTAAGCTTATGTCCATAAGCTGGTCAAGGATTTCATCAAGGCTGGCTGGTGAGATGATCAACCCACTTATCTCCTTTAAGAGGTTCAGATTCTTTTCCATACCTCTTTAGTATAATTAGAAAACTAAACTTTTGTAAACATTTTTGTTGCAAAGATAGTGGATGTTTTTATAGAATTTAATGAACTGAAGTATCTTGCGAAAAAGCTATAAGGATTAAGGATTAAGTAATAATAATTATCCTTTTTTGCTTAATTCTTACTACTTACAGCTTAATTTTTGCCAGAGATAGAGGAATTTACTTAAAGATAGAGCAAGGAGGTAAAGATTATATGGGAAAGGTTATAGGAATTGACTTAGGCACAACAAATTCAGCTATGGCGGTGATTGAAGCAGGTGATGCCAAGATTATTGCTAATGTAGAGGGTGGAAGGACAACTCCATCCGTTATTGGTTTCACAAAAGAGGGTGAAAGGCTTGTCGGACAATTAGCTAAGAGACAGGCTGTTGTCAACCCAGAGAATACAGTCTATTCTATTAAAAGGTTTATGGGCAGAAAGTTTTCTGAGATTGGCCATGAAAAGACAGAGGTTCCTTTTAAGGTCATAGAGGCTAAGAACGGCGATGCCTGGGTTGAAGCAACAGGTAAGGAGTACTCACCGCCAGAGGTATCAGCTATGATTCTTAAAAAACTGAAGCAGGATGCAGAGGCATATTTGGGTGAGCAGATAAAAGAGGCTGTGATTACTGTCCCAGCTTATTTTAATGATGCCCAGAGGCAAGCCACAAAGGATGCTGGAAAGATTGCTGGCTTAGAAGTTCTACGGATAATCAATGAACCAACAGCCGCATCCTTAGCCTATGGCCTAGATAAAAAGGGAAAGAACATGAAGATTGCTGTCTATGACTTAGGTGGTGGTACATTTGATATCTCTATTCTTGAACTCGGTGAGGGTGTCTTTGAGGTAAAATCAACCAATGGCGATACACACTTAGGAGGAGATGATTTTGACCAGAAGGTAATAGACTACTTAGCCGATGAGTTCAAAAAGAAAGAGGCAGTGGATATAAGAAAGGATAAGATGGCCCTGCAGAGGCTGAAAGAGGCAGCAGAGCGGGCAAAGTGTGAGCTTTCTACAACCACATCAACTGAGATAAACCTTCCCTTTATTACCGCAGATGCCACAGGTCCAAAGCACTTAGTTACAACATTAACCAGGGCAAAGCTGGAACAACTTGTTGATGACCTCTTAGAGAGGACAAAAGGGCCCTGTTTGAATGCCTTGAAGGATGCAGGTTTATCAGCAAAGGAGATTGATGAGGTTGTTCTTGTTGGTGGTCAAATAAGGATGCCCAAGGTTCAGGAGATTGTCAAGGAGCTTTTTGGAAGAGAAGGGAATAAGAGCGTCAATCCTGATGAGGTTGTAGCTGTTGGAGCGGCAATTCAGGCTGGTGTCTTAAAGGGCGAGGTAAAGGATGTCCTGCTTTTGGATGTTACTCCATTATCCCTTGGGATTGAGACCCTCGGCAATGTTTTTACTAAACTGATAGATAGGAATACCACTATCCCTACCAAGAAATCACAAATATTCTCTACAGCGGATGACAACCAGAATGCTGTTACCATTCATATCCTTCAGGGAGAAAGGGCTTATGCCACAGACCCAGCAATGAAAAGCTTAGGCAGATTTGACTTAGTTGGAATCCCTCCAGCTCCAAGGGGAATGCCTCAAATAGAGGTAACCTTTGATATAGACGCTAATGGCATTATCCATGTCTCAGCTAAGGACAAAGGTACAGGCAAGGAGCAATCAATGAGAATCCAGCCATCTTCCGGGCTTTCCAAAGATGAGGTGGAGAGAATGGTGAAAGAGGCAGAGGCTCATAGCGAAGAGGACAAAAAGAGGATGGAGTTGACTGAGATAAGGAATAGGGCAGATACAATGGTCTATGCCACAGAAAAGGCTTTGCGGGAGTATGGGGATAAGGTCTCTGCTGATGAAAAGAAGGCTATAGAGGAAGCCATAGCAGAGACGAAAAAGAAGATGGAAGGGGACGATAAAGAGGCTATAGAGAAGGCGGTAACTGATCTGGCCCAGATTTCACAGAAGCTCGGAGAGGCGGTCTATAAAGAGGCTCAGGCAAAGGCTCAACAAGAGACCCAACAAACAGGCACAAGCTCAGAAAAAGAAGAGGAGAAAAAAGACGAGACGATTGAGGGCGAGTATAAGGTTGGGGAATGAAAAATTACAATAGGCGAAACAAGATTGCCAATACACTTTTTGATGTAATCAAATATATTTTGACTATCATTGTTATAGGAAATGTCTTTGGAAAGTTTAATTGGCAACAAGCGTTGATAGGTTTAATTGTGGCTATGAGCATAGGAATATCTGCTTATTTTATAGCACCAGAAAAGGAGGAGTAAATGGAAGCCATCTATATTATATTGGGAGGATTGGCTATTGTATCAGGAATATTGGCGGTCTATTTCAGGCACCAGGACAAGAAAACGAAATAAGATGAAGTTTGGTATAGGTTGGTCAACAAATAAGGAAGCAATAATAGCAGGAAAGGAAGCTGTCCAGCAGGCAATCTCTGAGATAGGAGGCAAAGCTGATCTTATCATTGCCTTTTCCTCCCCTATTTTTGAGCTGGAAAAGCTAATTTCACAGGTTGTCTTAGAGAGCGAGCATTGCCAGATGATTGGCTGCACCACCTCTGGCGAGATAACCAATGCAGGTATATCCTTTGGCTCATTGGTTGTGGTGGCTGTAAAGTGTGAAGAAAGTGAAGGGATAAGACCTATAACAGTCAGTGGTATCTGTGAAAACGAAAGGTTATGCGGAAGTAGATTGGCAAAGGAGATAGAGGATGTAGAGAGAGATGGCACACTCTTTATCCTTCCAGATGGCTTACTCTCCCATGGAACAGCATTAGTCAAGGGCATTCAGGAGAACTTAGACCCAAGGATTCAGATAATAGGCGCTTGTGCTGGGGATGACCTAAAGAGGCAGAAGACCTATCAGTTCAGAGATGGCGAAATTTTAACAGAGGCTCTAATTGGAGGCTTATTCTTCATTAATGGCAGGCAAAGCATCTCCTTGCGACACGGTTTTTATCCTGCTTCTCCTCCAATGTGCATTACCAGATCAAGGGATAATATAATCTATGAGTTAGACCACCATAGAGCCACAAAGGTTTATCTTGAATCTTTGGGTCTCTCAGAGGGTGATATGGCATTTAGTCCTGTAGAAGACCTGAAAGAAACAAGGGTTTCTCCAATTGGAATCCCCCAGATAAGTGGAGATTATCTCATAAAGCATTTCCTTAAATTTGGCAAAGACGGTTCAATTGCTTGCGACTCCTTCCTTCCACAAAATACAATAGTCAGAATAATGGGAACTGATAAGGATTCGCTTATCCGGGCAACCAGAGAGTCTGCCGAAGATATAGCCCGCACAATCAAAAAACCAAAGATAATCTTTGTTTTTGCTTGCTCTTCAAGGATGCTTATCCTTGGAGAGGATGCTGAGAAGGAGATAGACCAGATAAAAGATGTCTTTGGCAAAGATGTGCCAATAGCTGGTTTCTATGGATACGGAGAGATAGGACCACTCTCAGAAAGAAAAGCAACATTTAACAATAAATCAGTAGTCTTATGGGCAATTGAGTAAAAATGGTAGAAAAAGAGAGATTAGAAAAAAGCATTGCTACCCTATCTGTCTTATATTCAACAGCAGCATGGAAGATAAAGGCAGAAACAGAAGATGATGCCTTGCGAGTTGGCTTAGACAGAATAGCCGAGCTTGTCCTGCCAGATATAGGGGCTATTCTTACCTTAGATGATGGAATCCTGAAACCAAGCATAACCTTTGGCTTGCCAAAGAGAGTGGCAAAAATATCAGAGATAGAGATAGGGTTGGGGCTTGCAGGTGAGGTATTTCTCACTGGAAGACCTATAGCCATAAATGATTTAGAAAGGGACCCATCGTTTATTGACTCATTTGTCAAGCTCTGGGGACCAAAGACCGCACTATGTTATCCCCTCAGGATAAATGAAAAGATGTTTGGGGTTATATATTTGGCTCGGCTAACAGATGTGCCGTTTACAAAAGAAGAGGAGTGGTTTGTTACTTTAGTCTCTGAGAAGATTGACCTGGCCATCTCGATGATACAGAAGCAAAGATAATGCGTAGCTGCAGCTCTTTAGGATTTCTAAGACAGATTTTAATAGCCTTTCTCTTATTAACTTCCTGCGGAAAAACAGAAAATATTCAGCTTTTCTTTGTCAATCCATTAGAAGATAATCAAGCCCATCTTGAAAGAAATCTAACCGAATTAATTGGTCAAGCTGAAACTTCCATAGACATGGCCATTTATTCCTTCAGCAGAAAAGATATACTAAATAGCCTTCTTTCTGCCAAAAAGAAGGGTGTAAAGATAAGGGTTATCACAGAGGGAGAAACTTACAATAATCCACAATACAGCCCTTTTTACAAGGCTATGCAAAAGGCAGGCATTCCCATCAGGTTTAATGGTAATAATAATAGGAGCTTAATGCACAACAAGTTTATTATCATAGATAGGGAAAGGGTTTGGACAGGTTCAGCCAACATAACAATCACGGATTTAACTGTTAATGCTAATGACAGCCTTCTTATTTCTGGAAAGGATTTGGCAAAGGCTTACACCTTAGAGTTTGAGCAAATGTTTAAGCTGAACAGATGGGGAGGCACAAAGTATGACAACAACGAGGAGCTCTTTAATATTGATGGAGAGAGGATAGAGGTATATTTTGCTCCATCTGATGAGCCAGAAGAAGAGATTATCAAGGCTATTTGTTCTGCAACCCAAAGCATACATATAGCCATGTTCTATCTTACAAATGATAGGATTTATAAAGCCTTAAAAGAGGCTATAGAAAGAGGTGTTGAGGTAAAGGGTCTCTTTGATGAAAGGGGTGCGAGTGATAACAACTCTGAGGCGCTTAGACTTGTTAGGAGCAAAAACGGTGTGATTGATGCTTTATCGGGATTGGTGCATCATAAGTTTTGCATTATTGATAAAAAGATAGTTATCACTGGCTCAGCAAACTGGTCAAGGTCAGCAATGAACCGAAATGACGAGAACACCCTTATCATACATAGCCCCAAGATAGCCCTTGCGTATCTTGAAAGGTGGAATAGGCTCTATGAAGATTCTGCCTTTATCTATCCTGCTTCTGCTAATAGATTGCCACCTGCT
>JASEHO010000005.1:18350-28233 GCA_030018505.1 bacterium | reverse complement strand
TTTTGCAATGAATTCTATTGCTTGGTTGTTGCTTCACTGTTAGATGGGTAAATAGTTACCTTATTTTATAGTCCATTGCTTCAAGAATGCTGGGAGAGATGAGGCTTCCCTTGGGCCAACTATAACCTTCCAATCAGAACCAAGTTCTTCTTCCAACTCACCTGAGATTTCAGCCACATAGCCTGGAATCACTATATTTCTATGGGAGAGATTTTCAGTTATTTTGGATGTTTTGATAAATTTAGCCACTGATTCAGCATTAAACTTTCCAGCAGCCCAGGCAGTCAAGACAGAGAGCCCATCCGTATTCTGGATAGCCAGCCAGCACCCAACTTTTGAGGACTCAACCTCACCTGTAACAAGAAAATAGGTCAGGGCAAAGTTTCCAGTAACCAGGAGCGGAGAATCCTTATCAGGGTTGCTGAATTCATACACCTTCTCCTCCATAGTCATTGGCCTCTGTGGGTCCGTGTAGATATTCATCCTTTCTGTAAAAAGTGGGTAGAGGTGATGGGGCTCAAGGTTAGAGAGGATGATTATACTAGCATATTTTGCCACAAAGGTAGCGGCTATCAGAACCTCTTCGTCCTTATCCAAAGTAAAGTCAGAAGGAAATAAAATGGTAGGAAATCCTAAAGCCTTTATTTGCTTCTTTAGAGGCAATCTCCTGATCATCACTTCCTGTTCAAATCTGGATTTCAGTGAAGTGGTGATTGGATACAAGAGAATGTCCTTGATGCCTACTGCATTTAATTTAGCGGTCAAATCAGCCAGTTCATCTAAATCCCCTCCTTTGACTACGACAGGTGTGTTACTTTCTTTGGCAATCTGGGCTACCTGGTCAAGATTGTCTTTGGTTACTCCGCAAAGCAAGGGTCTTTTTTTCTCACAAATACTCAAGCCAGCCTTAAGTATCTCAGCAGAATCGCTCATCAACACTAATAGTGCAGGGGTTTCATCCATAACCCTTTTTACCAAAGCCTTAAACTTTTCTGGGTTGCCAGAGAGGCTTTTTATGGCAATAAGCTCTGGTTTCATCATCACGCCAACCCGTTCAAATCGAACAGTATTAAACCTTTCAAGCAATCTTTGCAAAGTCTTGTCATCCATCTCATCTGTAATCAAAAGCCCAATCCCTGGCTGATGCTCAAACCTTTTGTCGTGTCGAAACATTACTGTCTCTTCACCAATCTTTAACCCATTCTCGCCAGCTCCAATAGTTATTGGTCTGATTGGAGGGGCTGTAGCCTCAGCTATTTGTGCTACAACCTCTGGAGAAACATCAGGGCAGAGGGATACCTCAATCTTTCCTGTTGCCACCTGCATAGCAAAAGCCAGACAGGTAGGAAAATTGCATTTTTTGCAATTTGTCTTTGGTAACTTCTTAAATATGTCTAAACCTGAAAGTGCCATATTTACCTCCTAACATACCTATTTTAATTATCATACCAACTAAAATATTTAGTCAAGAAATTTAATAGCAAAGCCAAGTTTCTCTACCTCCTCTTTGATGATTGCCTCTGCCTTTCCTACTTCCATTCTTCTCTTTGAAATGTTTTCATTCACCACCCTCTGGAGGTCATCAAGGTTATAAAGATGGACATTAAATAGGCTGATTACCTCAGGCTCTATGTCTCTCGGAAGGGCAATATCAATAAGCAGGATTGGTCTTTTTCTGGTCTCCATCACCCTTACTAAATCATCTTTTTTTATCACATAGTGTGGGGCATTTGTTGAAGAGATGACCACATCTACAGTCTTCATCTCATCCCATAAATTAGCAAGCTCTATTGGTTTTCCGCCAAGCCTTTGGCTGAGCTCCTCTGCCTTCTGATATGTTCTGTTGCAAAGAACGATATTTTCTGCCCCTTTCTTTTTCAAGTAACTCGCCGTTTGTTTCCCTATTTTACCCGCACCTATAATTAAAATTTTTTTAGTGCTTAGATTGCCCAAAATATCCTCAGCCAACCTTACGGCAACAGAGCTTACAGATGATAAACCAGAAGATATAAGGGTCTCTCTCCTTATCCTTCTTGCTACCCTGAATGAGCTATGAAAAAGCCTGTTTAAGGTCTTTCCAGAAGCCCTTTCTTCTACAGCAGATATATACGCATCTTTTACCTGTCCTAAAATTTCATGCTCTCCTAAGACCATAGAATCAAGCCCTGCAGCAACCCTAAATAGATGAAAAGCTACATCTTTATTAGTATAAAAGTAAAAGGGCAAATCTAATTTGTCCAAAACCTCTTGTTTTAGCCTCTCTTTTATTGAGAGGCTATCTATCTTTGTGGCTACATAGACCTCTGTTCTGTTGCAGGTTGACAGAACAACAACCTCTCCAAAATGACCTTTAAGCCTTTTTGTGTAAGATGGTATAAGATGCGGGGCTATGGCTATCTTCTCCCTGATCTCCGTAGAGGCTCTTTTATGGTTTATGCCAAGGACTGCTATCTTCATCATTTTGTTTGAGTATATTGTGGGGCTTGACCCAATGTCAATAACTGTTCAGATTTCACTGCAATTCCGACATAACGATTGAAGAGCGACCTAAGAGTAGAAGTAACACCAGAATTCTTTGCTGGTGCTCCTTTTTCCTTAATAGCTTTAAGGAAATTTTTGTGGCTTATCTTGTGAATCAGAGCAAAGAACAAAAAAGTTTTGCAAACCTATTGTTTATGGGTATATAATTCCCATATTCCACTTTTCACTTTTGTAAGGAGGTATAAAGATGGAGTTTGAACCAGAGATAATAGCTTTTTGTTGCCATTATTGTGCTTATGGGGCAGCAGATCTGGCTGGCTCTATGCGGCTTAACTATCCGGCAAATGTAAAGATAGTTAAACTGCCCTGCACAGGCAAGGTAGATATTATCTATCTGCTTAAAGCCTTTGAGGATGGAGCAGATGGCGTGTATGTGGCTGGATGCCTTGAGGGTAATTGTCATTTCACTGACGGTAATATTAAGGCAAAACGCCGTGTGGCACGGGCAAAAAAACTATTAAATGAAATCGGACTTGATGGGACAAGGCTTGAAATGTATAATATGAGTGCTTCTATGGGACCAAGGTTTGCTGAGGTAGCTAAGGAGATGACGGAAAAGATAAAGGCACTGGGACCAAGTCCATTGAGGAGAAAAATATGAAAGATGAAGAATGGGAAAAGGCTGATGAAGAGTCTGTGCTTTATGCTCCAACACAAGAAGACGAAGAGAAACATATTGAGGGGCTAATCAAGTGGCTGTCTAAGTTTGGTGTTAAGAAAAGGTTACAGATTGGTTATATGCATACCCTGGCCGCAATCAAATTTAGCAAGATGAAGGTGGTAGAAAGATGACAGACCCAGTTGAATTTATCGATGCCATCCATAAGGCTGAAATCAGGTATCTCCTCATAGGTCGCCAGGCAATGATTGCCCATGGGATACCGGTTCAGACATTTGATTATGACCTTTACATTGACGGAGAGATAGAAAACGAAAAAAAATTCATAGAGGTAGCGGAGAACTTTGACCTTTTTCCATCAAAACCTCTGGAAAAACTTCATCAGTACTTTATGTTTAAGTTGGAGAATGATATTACTATCGATGTCTTTCGCTGCAAGAAGATAATCAATCAAGAAGGAGAGGCTATTTCATTTGAGGAGATATATAAAAATAGAAATGTTATTAAAGATGAGACTGGATTTTTTGTCAATGTCCCTTGTATTGACGACCTGATTAAACTAAAAAAAACAGATAGATATAAAGATAGCGTGGATGTTCAGTTTCTTGAAAAATTTAAGAAGATGCAAAAGGAGGAAAAGATATGATAGTTGCAGAGCAAAAGCCTATTGCCCAAATAAGAGCTATGATAGCGGATTACAAGAAGATATTGGTTGTGGGTTGTGGCACTTGTGTGACGGTCTGTATGGCTGGAGGCGAGAAAGAGACTGGAATATTGGCATCCTGCTTACGGATGGCTTTAAGGCTTGATGGAAAAGAGATTGAGATTACAGAAGCCTGTATCCAGCGTCAGTGCGAATGGGAGTTTATTAAGGAGTTGAAGGATACGGTATTAGAAGTAGAGGCTATCCTCTCAATGGGCTGTGGTGTAGGTGTTCAAGCTATGGCTCAATTCTTTGAAAAGACCCCTGTCTATCCAGCCTTAAATACAAAGTTTATTGGATTGCCAGACCAACATGGAGTATGGTTAGAGACCTGCGGGGCTTGTGGAGATTGTGGATTGCATAAGTTTGGCGGTATCTGCTCAATTGCTCGCTGTTCAAAGAGCCTTTTGAATGGACCCTGCGGAGGCTCAAATAATGGTAAGTGCGAGGTTGACCCAGAGACCCCTTGTGGCTGGCAACTCATTTACGATAGGCTCAAGATTTTGGGAAAGCTGGAGAGCTTAGCTGAGATAAAGCCACCAAAGGACTGGTCCTTTGCCAGAGATGGCGGCCCAAGGAAGATAATAAGAGAGGATGTGGCTTTGGTCAAGGAGGAGAGATAATGAGATCAGGAAGCAATTTAGAGAAACTATTATCTAATGGAAAATTTGCTGTAACTGCTGAGCTTGGTCCCCCGAAGAATGCGGATAGAGCTGTGATTGAAAAGAAGGCTGGAATCCTTAAGGGATTTGTTGATGCAGTCAATGTTACTGACAACCAGACAGCTATTGTTAGGATGAGCTCCATATCCGCATCCTCTATTCTGGTCTCTTTGGGCCTGGAGCCGATTATGCAAATGGTTACCAGGGACAGAAATAGGATTGCTATGCAGTCTGATATTTTGGGTGCGTATGCTTTAGGAATAAGGAATATCCTCTGCCTGACAGGAGATCACCAGAAGTTCGGCAACCACCCGCAGGCAAAGAATGTTTTTGACCTTGACTCAATTCAGCTTGTCTCAGCAGTCAAAGGCTTAAGGGATGATAAGAAATTTATCTCTGGCGAAGAGATTAAGGAGGCAGAACCTAAGATGTTCATTGGCGCGGCTGAGTCTCCATTTTCTGACCCAATTGAGATTAGGATCTTCAGGCTCAAGAAGAAGATAGAAGCAGGCGCAGACTTTATTCAGACCCAGGCTATCTATGATCTAAATAGATTTGAGGGGTGGATGAAGGAGGTAAGGCAGATGGAGCTTCATAAGAAGACCCATCTTTTAGTTGGTTTAATACCGCTAAAGTCTTTTGGTATGGCTAAATATATGAATAATAATGTTGCAGGCGTAAATGTGCCAGAAGAATTGATGAATAGGGTAAAAGAAGCGACGAATCCCAAAGAAGAAGGGATAAAGATAACAGTTGAGGCTATAGAAAGATTGAAAAAGATTGAGGGTGTTGCTGGTGTCCATATTATGGCTATAGAATGGGAGGAGGCTGTGCCTGTTATTGTAGAGAAGGCTGGCTTATTAAAAAGGCAAACAAAAGCAAGTGACAGCGAATATTTATGAGGTCTTTTCTTCTATTCAGGGAGAGGGTCTTTGGCTTGGGAGAAAGCAGGCATTTGTCAGGTTTTCTGGATGTAATCTGATGTGTAGGTTCTGTGATACAGAGTATGCTCAAGTAGAAAGCAAAACCTGCCATCTCTTTTCTCGTGATATAGAAAATCCAGTTTCAGTAGATAGGCTCATTTCTGCGCTCAAGGGAAAAGATTTTCATTCAATCTCCCTCACAGGCGGTGAGCCTTTACTCTCTGTTGATTTTATCAAAGAATTCTTATCTTCTAAAGAATGGATCATATATTTAGAGACAAATGGAACCTTGCCGCATCTCTTTTCTGGTATAGCAGATGCAATAGATATGGTGGCTATGGACATTAAACTTTCATCTGTAACAGGGGAAAAACCCTTTTGGAAAGAACACAGTGAATTCCTCAAGCTCTGTCAGAAGTGCTTTGCAAAGATTGTAGTAGGAGAAAAAATAGATAAAGATGAGCTGGCCTATGCAGGAAAGCTGATAAGCAATATAGACCCAAAGATTCCTCTTGTCATCCAGCCCGCAGATACAAATATGCCTCTTGCTCTTCTTCTCGAGCTTCAGGATATAGCCTTATCTCATCTCTCTGATGTCCGTATTATCCCTCAGATGCATAAGATAATGGGTTGGAGGTAAGTAAGTCCAAATTATGAAAAACATCCCTCTTCTTCCCTTACGAAAAACATTTCTCTTTCCTTATATGGTCGTCCCTTTATTTGTTGGACGCAAAAAATCTATCTCTTCCTTAGAAAAGGCAGTAGCCAAAGACAAGCTGATTGTTGCCACCTGCCAAAAAAACCAAGATGCAGAGGAACCAGAGGAAGAAGACCTATATCCCTTAGGCACTGTGGCTGAAATCCTTCAAGTTCTGAAACTTCCTGATGGAAAGGTAAAGGTTCTCTTAGAAGGGCTTTACAGGGCAAAATTAAGTAATATAAAGAAAGATCCCTTCTTCTCCTGTAGTAGTAAAAGACTGAAATTTCATTCCAAAAAGACAAAGAAAGCAGAGGCTCTTATCCGATATGTAAGCAAGGATTTTGCAGAATATGCTAAGCTTAAAGGAGATGTTCTTAATGTGAATGATATTTTAGAGATACAGGAGCCTGACCAATTCTCAGACCAGGTCGCCTCCTGCCTTCAAATCTCCTTAGAGAAGAAAGAGAAGCTCTTCACAGAAGCAGAACCAGAAAAGAGGCTCACAGCACTCTCCTTTATTCTCTCCTCTGAAATAGAGATGTTAAAATTAGAGAAAGAAATTCAGCAGAAAGTGGCAAAGCAGATGGAAAAGACCAAAAAAGAGTATCTCCTCAGCGAAAAGATAAAAGCCATTCAAGATGAATTGGGAAAAGAAGATTATGATGAAACAGAAGAGATTCTCGCTGAGATAGAAAGGGCAGAATTACCAAAAGAGGCAAAAGAGAAAGCAGAAAGAGAACTTTGTCGTCTCAGAAAGATGCCAGAAACGATGGCTGAAAGGGCTATCATCAGAAACTACATAGACTGGCTCATCAGCCTCCCCTGGAATAAGAAAAACTCTGAGAAGATAGACATAGCTGAAGCAAAAAGGATATTAGAGGAGAATCATCTTGGGCTTTTTAAGGTAAAGGAGAGGGTTCTTGAATTTTTAGCTGTAAGTAAACTTGCCGGAAGGCTTCCTGGTTCTATTCTCTGTTTTGTTGGTCCACCAGGGGTAGGGAAGAGCTCTGTGGCTCAGTCCATAGCTAAGGCGCTTGGAAGGGAATTTACGAGATTTTCATTGGGAGGACTCAAGGATGAATCAGAGATAAAGGGGCATAGAATGACCTATGTAGCGGCTATGCCAGGAAAGATCCTTCAAATGATAAGAAGGATGCAGTCCAAGAATCCAGTCTTTCTTTTGGATGAGATTGATAAGGTAAGCCCTTATCTCTTATCTTCTTTCTTGGAGCTCCTTGACCCTGAACATAATTCACGCTTTTTGGACCACTATATAGATATTCCCTTTGACCTTTCAGATCTCCTCTTTATCACCACAGCCAATACCCTTCATTCTATACCCTCTAGCCTCTTAGACAGAATGGAGATAATAGAGTTTCCGTCTTATACTGAAGAGGAGAAGCTCCGAATTGCTAAAAAGTTCTTGATTCCAAAAACAACTATTGGCTCTGGATTGCCACACCTAAAGGTATCTGACAGGGCGATAAAAAGGGTTATATCTTGCTATACCAAAGAGGCAGGTGTAAGGGGAGCGGAGAAGGAGCTTACCAAGATATGCCAAAAGGTGGCAAAAGAGGTGGTAGAAGGGAATAAGGATAAATCGCAGATAACAGTCAAGAATCTAACTAAGTATCTTGGGTGTCCATCCTATAAAGAAAAATCTATTGGCTCGGCAAATCTGCCTGGGGTCTCTTATCTGCTTGCCTATACAGAGATGGGAGGAGAGGTTTTGGTCTGTGAGGTGGTAACTTTGCCTGGCAGCGGAAAGCTATATCTCACAGGAAAATTGGGAGATATAATAAAAGAACAGGCAGAGACAGGGCTTTCCTACATCAGGTCAAAGGCTGAAAGGCTATCACTACAAAGCGACTTTGATAAAAGGTATGACCTCCATATCCATATTCCAGAAGGGGCTATTCCAAAGGATGGTCCATCTGCAGGTGTAGCTATGGTGGCAACTATGGTCTCATCCCTGACAAATATCCCTATCAAAAATGGCGTGGCTATGACTGGCGAGATTACATTGACAGGTCAAATCCTGCCAGTAAGTGGAATAAAAGAAAAGGTTCTTGCCGCACACAGAGCTGGCGTATCAAAGGTTATCATTCCAAAGGAGAATGAGAGGGATATTTTGGACATCCCAAAGAATGTGAGAAAGAGGCTTTCAATCCTTGCTCTCTCTGACATGGATGAGGTGATAAAAGAGATAGGGCTGATAAAAGTAGGCAGTCAATAGGGGAATAGGGGACAGTAACCTATTTCTAATCCATTGATTAAAGAAAGAATAAAATGGTAACTGTCCCTATTTTCTATTATTTTCTAATCTGGTTTTGGATTGGCACTCATCATGAATATAAGAGATTATTACGAGAATTGGCTTAATATTAGATTGTTATATAAAGAAAGCTAATGAAACAGAGAACAATAAAGAAAGAG
Organism: bacterium; assembly: GCA_030018505.1. Classification (GTDB taxonomy): domain Bacteria; phylum UBA9089; class UBA9088; order UBA9088; family JAGUXG01; genus JAGUXG01. Next base: position 19,649 of record JASEHO010000005.1, on the reverse strand, counting down.
ATTAGTATAGAGGGAATAGGGCTTCAGACAGGGGAAATGGTAAGAATGGTCTTGAAACCCGCTTCCATTGATTATGGTATCCAATTTGTCAGGGGTTCGACGAAGATTCCAGCAAAACTTGAATATGTTGTCTCTGCTGATAGGGAGATTATTCTTGAAAAAGGCCGTGTTCGGGTGCGGACAATAGAACACCTCCTGGCGGCTCTGGCTTGCTTTTCTATATCCAACCTGATAATAGAATTAGATGGCGAGGAGCCACCAATCTTAGATGGCAGCGCTTTAGGCTTTGTTGAGCTTATCCGCTCTATTGGGATAGAGGAGCAAGAAGAGTGGCAAAAGGTTTTGACCATAGAGGATACTATTAGAATTGAAGAAAAGAAAAGGTCTTTGGTTCTTTTACCTTCAGAGAAGTTTAAGATAACCTATACCATTTCATTTGATCATCCAATGATAGGAACAGAATCAACGAGCTTTGAGATGAATGAAAAAAGGTTTATAGAAGAGATAGCCCCTGCCAGAACCTTTGGTTTCTTAGATGAGGTTGAGGAATTGAGGAAAAGAGGGCTGGCTAAAGGCGGTTCTTTGGAGAATGCTATTGTCATTGACACTAATGGCATTATAAACAAAGAGGCTTTGAGGTTTCCTGATGAGCTGGCCAGACACAAGATTCTTGACCTCTTAGGAGACCTTTCTCTTTTGGGATACCCTTTGAAAGGAGAGATTGCCGCTTATTGCTCAGGACATTCTATGAATATCAGATTGGCAAATATGCTTGCTGAGAGAATAAAGAATAAGGATAGAAGAATCAAGATAGAAGGAGGAGAAAAGATGATTGATGCCAAGAATATTTTAGGTATTCTTCCCCATAGGTATCCATTCCTGTTGGTGGATAGAATCCTTGAGATGGAGAAGGGAAAGAAGGCTATCGGACTAAAGAATGTTAGTATAAACGAGGAGTTCTTCTGTGGTCATTTTCCAGGACATCCTGTTATGCCGGGTGTCCTGATTATAGAGGCTATGGCTCAAGTAGCTGGTGTCCTTGTTCTATCTGAGCCAGAGAACAGGGGCAAACTTGTCTATTTTGCTGGTCTGGACAAGGTTAGATTCAGAAAGCCTGTAACCCCTGGGGACCAGCTTAAATTAGAGATTATTCCGGTAAAGATAAAAAAGAAGGTAGGGGTTTGTGAGGGAAAGGCTTATGTTGGAGAGGATTTGGTGGCTGAGGCAACCCTTCTCTTTTCTGTGGCAGAAAGATGAAGACAAAAATAGAAAACGCTATTGAGACGGCATTGAGTTTAG
>JASEHO010000005.1:0-18254 GCA_030018505.1 bacterium | reverse complement strand
ATATCTCGGATTTGGTGGCAGAGGCAACCATCCTTTTTATGTGGCAGAAAGATGAAGACAAAAATAGAAAACGCTATTGAGACGGCATTGAGTTTAGGGGCATCTTATGAGGGAGAATATCTCGGATTTGGTGGCAGAGGCAACCATCCTTTTTATGTGGCAGAAAGATGAAAGAGAAGATAGAAAAAGCATTAGAAGCGGCAATGGGATTAGGGGCATCTTATGCTGATATTAGATTTACCAGCAGAAAGAAGGAGAGCCTCTCGGTAAAGAATGGCAGGCCTGAGGCAATATCAAACACAGAAGATAATGGTATTGGGGTCAGGGTGATAGCCGAGGGTTCATGGGGATTCTCGTCTTCATCTGATATATCCGATCTAAATAAAGTGGTTAAGAATGCTATTGATATTGCCCGTTCCTCAGGGCTAACAAAAAAGGAGGATGTTTGCTTGGATGAGGCAAAACCAATCATAGCCAACCACATCACACCTTGCAAGATTGACCCATTCTCTGTGCCTTTAGAAGAAAAGCTAAACCTTCTTCTTCAGGCGGATTCTCTGATGAATATCAACCCTAAAATAAAGATACGCGAGGCTGGGTTAATGAGCTTCCTTGAGGATAAGATATTTGCCAGCACAGAGGGTTCTTATATCGACCAGAAAAGGATTGAGACAGGCGGAGAGATTGCTGCTACAGCTATAGAAGGCTCTGAGGTTCAAAGGAGGAGCTATCCAAACAACTTTGGGGATTATCAGTCAAGGGGTTTTGAGTTTGTCAAGGAGATGGATTTTGAGAAAAATGCAGAGAGGATAGCTGAGGAGGCTCTTTGTCTTCTATCTGCTCCAAAAGCTCCAGCTGGAGAGCAAACAATCATTGTCGATGGAGGACAGTTGACCCTTCAAGTGCATGAGTCTATTGGTCATCCCATAGAATTGGACAGAGTTCTTGGCACAGAATCAGCTTATGCTGGGGATAGCTTCCTAAAGCCTGAAATGTTGGGTGTCTTTAGATACGGCTCTAATCTAATCAATATTACTGCTGATGCAACCTTAGAGGGAGGGCTTGGTAGCTTCGCTTTTGATGATGAGGGTATCCCTGGTCAAAAGGTAGATATAATAAAGGATGGAGTATTCTGCGGATTTCTTACCTCAAGGGAGACAGCAAGGGTATTGGGTCAAAAAAGTAATGGCACAATGAGGGCAGATGGCTGGGGAAGGATTCCGCTTATCAGGATGACGAATATAAACCTTTTGCCTGGTGAATGGGCATTAGAGGATTTGATAGCAGATACAGAAGATGGAATATATCTTGCAACAAACAAATGCTGGTCTATAGACAACAAAAGGCTGAATTTTCAGTTTGGCTGTGAGTTTGCCAGAAAAATAAGGAATGGAAGGTTGGCTGAGGTTATGAAGAACCCAGTCTATACAGGCATAACGGGAGAGTTCTGGAAATCCTGCGATGCCGTATGCAATAAAAACCACTGGCACATCTTTGGCGTTCCCAACTGCGGCAAGGGTCAACCAGGTCAATCTGCCCATGTAGGACATGGCGTAGCCCCAGCCAGGTTCAGAAGGGTGAGGATGTTGTAATGTTTTAAATTCTCGCAGTTGCCTCCATTTTTACAAAGTTTATTTGAGAATAAAGTAGAATTGCTACCCTCAGTTAATGAATTATTTGAATTAGAATTGGGTGTGGCTACTCTTGGACGACGGCTAAAAACATCTCTTACACCATAGTAAGAAAAGGAGATAAGGAGATTATGGGGATATTGGAGATATATTTTATCTCCCTATCTTTCTTATCCCCATATCCCCTTTATTTACACACCATCTCCAGTTCAGTGATTGCAGTAGGTTGCCTGTCATTTAGAATAGCCACACCCATTTGAAATGCTAATTTTGCTTTTGTTAAATTTGCTAGTGAAATTCTCCTCTAAACTCAATCTCTTGAGTGTTTTTACTTCACTCTCGGTAAACAGTTAAGAATTTTGTCAATCTCTGTTACACTCTTTTAGTTTTTTGGAATAGTAAAGGTAAATTTGCTTCCCTTTCCTGGTATTGAGGAGACCCAAATCCTACCCCCTAAGGCTTTGACTAATTCAGAGGTTATGGCTAAACCCAGACCCATTCCACTGTATTTACGGGTGATAGATCCGTCTGCCTGATAAAACCTTTCAAAGATTTTCTCCTGCTCGGCTTTGGCTATCCCAATCCCTGTATCAGAGACAGAAAGCTCAATCTCTACCTTTGTTTCCCTTGCCTCAATAGTAATCTCTCCTCCAGACGGTGTGAACTTGACGGCATTATCAAGAAGCCTGTAGAAGATATCGCTTATCTTTTCGTAGTCAGAGGAGACAGAGGAGAGCCTATCTGGAAGGTCAAGCTCTATGCTCAGTCCTTTATGATAAATCAGCAAGCCAAATGCCCTCGTCACTTCATCAATCAGTCTCTTTAGATAGATCTTCTCTACTTTAAGCTCATAAAACTTTTTATTCTCAATAGCCGACAGATTAAGAATATCTGTAATTATAGAGCTTAACTTAAACCCCTTCTCCTCTATCTTCTTTATACCCTCTTTTTGACTCTTAGTCAATCTGCCGAGGGTCTCTTTCTTCAAAATCCCAAGCTGGGCAATGATGAAGGTAAGGGGAGTCTTCAATTCATGGGAGACAATGTTTAAGAACTCGGACTTGGCTGCGTTTGCCTTTTCCAATTCCTTTGCCCTTGTTTTCAAGTAAGTATGTAGTCTTGAATTCTCTAAAGATAGCGCGAGCTCTTTGGCTATGGTATCCAAGAAACTGACCTCATCATAGGTATAACTACCGTCTCCCTTCTTATCACCAAGGCTCAATATACCCATCAATTCATCCCTATGAATTAAAGGGACGATAAGCCTTGCCTTTATTTTGTTAAGGTCGCTCTTTATCTCTTGTTTTGGGCCATAGAAGTTAGGGTCTTCATCTAGTTCTTCATAGAATATAGACCGACGAACATTAGAAAGCCACTGAATAAGAGGGGCATCTGCTTGTATGAAGACCTTTTCCTCTCCATTGCCAAGTAAGTATTTGAGGAAGTAAGTATCTTTTTCAAGAAGCATACAGGAGATAAACTCTGGTCGCAGACTATCTTCAATCTGATGCAAGAGATATGGAATAAGGAGGTCAGGGTCATAATTTGTAGCAATCTCCTCTGTCATCTTCTTGGAAAGAGAGAATAATTGCTGGCTCTGGCGATAGAAGAGCCTGTCAACGATGAGTTGAATCCTTTCTCTTAAAATGTTAAAAATGAAGATAAAAATGGTTATGGTCATAATTCTGGAAAGGGTTGTCTGGAAATGGAAGACATTCTCAAAGAGAAAGATGCAGGCAAGCCAGATAGCAGTCACTGAGGCTGTAAGCATGGTGTAGGCTATACCTGGTCTTAAGATAAGATTAATGTCCATCAGGTGGTAGCGGATAATGGTGTAGGTGGTCGCGGCCACAAAGGCAATTTCAGCCACATTGCCAATGGGAAATATCCTCTCTTTACCCAAAGCCAAAAGGAAGTTTGAGAGGCCACCGACTATGGCTATAAGGAGTCCAGCCAAAAGATACTTTAATTGATTCTTCTCCATGGGAGAGGCTGCTTTTATAAACCTCCTTATAAGGAGAAAAACCCCGGCCAGGGTAAGGCCATAGAAGAAAATAAGAAAAAGAGGAGGCAAAAGTGTTTTTGTAAAGATGGGAAAATAGCCTTTTTTTAGGGGAGTAACACTTGCCACAAAGAATCCTGATAAAGAAAGAATAGAGAAGATAGCGCTTGTAATGTAGCCTGCAGAAAGAATCTTTCTCCTTTTGTTTCCAGGTTCTCTAAGAAAACTAACCACAAAGTGAAAGAAGGTGGATGGGAGAAAGATGACACCTATAACGAGAATCTTTGCCCAGACTAAAGCAAAATGAGGGTCCTTGGCAAAATAGAGCCCAAAGTCCATAAAGTTCCAGAGAGAGCAAGAGATCGTCCAATAACAGAAGGTTCTGTTTACCTCCTTATCACTGCCTCTACTTAAGACGAATAGACCCAAGAATAGATTGAGCAAAGCAATAAGCAGAAGGACTAATCCATAGACCATTTAACATACCTCCGCTTTCGATTTTATTCTTTTTAATGTATTAAGGCTAAGCCTTTTTAGAAGAATGAGAGCCATCAATTCTACTATCCTTCCAACTAAGGGAGTTTTTGAGTGGAAGCTATGAACCAAAGAGAACTTTGTCCTGCCGGATTGGTCTTCAAATATATACTCTGCTTTCAATCCTTTTACCAATCCTGAAATCTGCTCTGTTGCCATTCTTTTGTTGATTCTATCAATAAAGATAGAGGTTTTAATTTGAAAAATAGCTTCCACTCAATCAATATTTCCTCTCGTTCCTGGCTAATTATCTTCATACCTTTATGAGAAGAAAGAAATTCTGGCCACTCAGCCACAGCTGCTGCTGTCTGAAAGACTTTATCAAATGGTTTGTTGACGACAATACTATTCTTTAAGTAAATCACTTAAAACTTATATACGCAAGCAACATTAAAGGCATATCCATCTTCTTTATACTCCACGCCATTTAGGGTCTCCTTGCCTGATGAATTCACATAGGCAAAATCTATCTCGTAACTGGCTTTTTTGTATCCTGCACCGAGGGTAAAGAACCTTGCATTTACATCTATCAGCTTTGTAATATCCACTCCTTCGGCTGGAACAGGAGAGGGGTCGGTGAAGAATCCAGCCCGCAGGGACCAGAGATCATTTTTCTTATACTCAAATCCCAACCGAAATCTATCTGTATTGCTCCAGTTAAGGCTTTTATCCCTATCCTTGAGGAACTTAGTGGTGCCACTTCCAGTATCCAGTTCAAAGTCTATGTCCTCCTTCATACTGTTCCAGCATGTCCTTGCCAAATCTGCTGTTAAGGTTATCTTTTCAGTCGGTCTATAAGCTGCTCCAAGACCCAGAGTGGCTGGATAGGCAAACCTTTGGGTATAGGCGCTTTTTTCATTGCCAGTTGATGTTCCCAGCATTGCTCCCTGGAGGCTTACCTCTCCGCTGCCTTTTAAATCTAAGACCTTGCCGCTTCTAACCACTCCTCCGATTGAGATCTTGGTTGATGGCCTGAAGAGAATACCAACTATTCCTTCAAAACCTGTGCCGTCTCCTTCTATCTTACTGGCAAGATTATAGTTAAAATTCGTAGTCGTAGTAGAATAGTTCTTTTTTGCCTCAAGTTCAAGCTTACCATAGAGCAAATTTAGACCTGCTCCAATTGAAAGGTTGTTTGTTATCTCCTTAGTTATAGAGAGATTTCCTATAGAGATGAAAAGAAGGGTGTGGTATGAAGCATTTATATCAGCCCCAGTAGTATCCTTCATTGTATCCTTCCAGTCAATCGCATTTCCATTGGGCGTATAAAGACCCCCACCAAAGAAGAACCCTTCTTGTTTTTGACAGTAACCAAAAGATGGAAGCACAGCCTTTACCTCTATCTCCTCTTTGGTGAATTTAATTGGTTCTGTAGGATAGATTTGTGGAAATGGCTCGCTATTATTTGCCACTGAGTTTTTGTCGCTACCTGTTAAAACTGCATAGCTTAAATAGCTCCCTGCTCCTCTAGCAGAAACCTGAGTAAGCCCTGCTGGATTCCAGTATATGGCTGTCCAGTCATCAGCCAGACCAATAAAGGCTCCACCCATAGAAATAGCCTTGCTTCCTAACCCCCCAAACTCATAACCTGCCCCAAATCCTGCTTTGGCTAAAAAGGCAAATACTAACACTATCCCAATCAAACATCTCTTCATTTTTTTACCTCCTTTCTTTTTGCTTTGATATATATCGTGTTCTCTACCTTAATCACCTATCACCACCTCCTTAGCCTCTTTCTTAAAAAAAGATTTTATCTCCTCCTCTGGATATACCTTTAAGCATCTTGGGCATTGGCTCTTTCTCTGCATCATCAAACCAGACCAGGCTCTTTAAGATATGCATCAGATTATAATCGATGCCTTGATATTTCTTTTTGAAAAGCTCAAGGAGCATCTTAAAATCACCTATCTCTTTGCCAATGAAATATAGGTCAACTTTCGTCCCTTCTGCTTGCCCGCGATGAGACGGCATCTAATTTCATACACCCAATATCTCTTATATCAGCTACAGAAAGTCCTCTAAATTCTTTAAGCGAAAAAAGAATTAGGATATGGCTAAAACATTACATAAACAGATTACTCGTCTTTCTTTTCAGAAACAAAGATTTGTGGCTTGGAAGCCGCGGTTCCACCTTTAGGTGGCTTTAAGGTTTTTGGATCAATTTTTTCACATTTTGGCTGATAACCCTCATCCATCCTCGCCTGATAACCTCCTATCACTATTATCTTTTCACTCTCTTTTTCACTCACCTTTTTCACCTCCTTTCGGATGATATTTAAAGAACTCAATAAATTTAATCTTATCTCTTTCTATCAATGCTCCCTTTGTATCTTCCTTTACTTCAACAAAGTTTCCATTTTCATCCACCTCTACAAGAGTTTCAAGATATATATCTTCTGGTGACGGAAAAGAAGATACGAAAGAGTCTGGCCCCCAAAGCCCACCAATTTTGGTGCCATCGTTCAATGTGATCAATACCCAACATGGAATTCCTTTACTAAAGTAGGAATCCCATGCCTTTGGAATAGGGCTAATTATAGTTATCCCTAACCATTTTTGAAGCTGACGAAATTTATCTGAGAGTATTATCTTGGCCCAAACTATCCCTGTGATTATTGGGCCGACAAAAAGCAAGCCAAACAATATGAAAACAAACCGGGCTTTGTGTAAATCATACAAAGGAAGGGTCAATATAACTGCCCAAGAGAATAACCCATAATAAAGACAGCTAAGTGAAATAGACTCTAAAATTATATAAGTGGTTCCTCTTCGTTCCCGACTAACCAGAGAAGAAAAGGCCCTTTCGCAGATAAACCCTGGAATGATAAAAAGAATTATGATTATAATCGAATTCAAATTAGTAGGCATTTTCTTCCTCCTCCACAATAGCAACAGCCCGACACCAGCCCGCAGAGCCCTTTTCTACCTTTATAGGAAAGCAGGCTACCTTAAAGCCATAAGGCTTTGGAATCTTATCTAAGTTTGCCATTTTCTCTATGTGCAGGTATTCTTTCTTTCTTCCAGCAAAGTGTGCTGGCCAGAGCAGGGATTTATCTTTGGTCTTCAGGTAATCCTCAAACATCACCTTCCAGGCTCTGTCAAAACCCACAGCGTCTATGCCGATAATCTTCACACCCTGTTCAATCAACCACAGGGTTGCCTCCTCGCTCATCCCAGGATAATCTGTTAAATACCTCTTCTCCTTATTATACTTATCTGCCCCAGTCATAAGCAAGACAATATCATAAGGCTTTAGGTCAATTATTCCCCCTATTTTTCATTTATCACCTCATTCAAAATCAGAGCTATCTCCTCTGGAGCATATGGTTTAGGAAGAACACCAGAAAAGCCATACCTTTCAAAATCAGACATTATCGGATCATTAGAATATCCAGATGAGACAATGGCTATCACCCCAGGGTCAAGTTCTTTCAACATTTTAAGGCATTCAAAACCACCTACACCCCCAGAGACAATCAAGTCTAAGATGACTACATCAAAGGGTTTTCCAGCCTCTTTTTCCCTTTTGTATATCTGGACAGCCTCTGTGCCATTTGTAGCTAATGCTGTCTCATAGCCAAAAAACCTGATGAGTTCGTCAGTAACCTCAAGGACAAAGGGTTCATCATCCATTATAAGCACCCGGCCACCCTTCACGGCTTTCGTTTCTGGTCTTTCCTGCTCTCTCCTCTCTGAGGCAGGAAGAAAGATGGTGAATGTTGAGCCTTCTTCTAACTCTGATGTTACCTCTAATCTGCCATTATGCTTTTTGATGACAGAAAAGGCTACAGAGAGCCCCAAGCCACTTCCGCCCTGCTTTGTCGTCCAGTATGGGTCAAATATCTTACTGATCTGCTCCTTGGGAATACCGATTCCTGAGTCCTTTATGGAGAGCTTGACAAATCTATTCTTCTCTTCTATTAGGTTCTCTCCAGAAATCTCTATTATACCGCCACCTGGCATGGCATCATTGGCATTTAAGATTAAATTGGTAATCACCTGTGAAATTTGACCTGGGTCGCATTCGGTCTGCCAGAGGTTATCTGGTATATGAAAAGAGCAGACAGAGGCAGAGCCAGTTAAAGCAAAAGTGGTTATATCCTTAACTAACCTTGATATAGAGACTACCTTTTTTATAGGCTCTCCACCCTTAGCAAAGGTAAGTAATTGCTGGGTCAAGTCCTTTGCCCGCAAGATTGCCTTTTCTCCACCTGCCAACATTCTATTCACCCTATCCTCTTTGGTGTGCATCTTTGCCAAGGCGATATTATTCAAGACTGCAGTCAGAATATTATTAAAATCATGGGCGATGCCACCAGCTAAAAGACCAACTGATTCAAGCCTTGAAACCTCTGTTCTCTTTAGCTCCTCTTCAACTAAACGATACTTTTCTTCTGACTCTTTCCTTGCCTCCTCTGCCTTCTTTTTGGCCGTGATATCACGGGTCACACCAAAGATACCTGTAGGCTTGCCATTACTATCCCTGAGGAATGTTGTCCTGTTCTCTGTCCAGATGATTGAGCCATCTTTACAGGGTTGTTCCAACTCAAGGGTTCGCCATCTCTGTAGATTCTTCTCCTTTTGCTTCTCTATCTCCATCTCTTCAGCAAAGACCTTCATAGCTATCCCATAAGATTCAGGGGTAAGGCTATCTTTTAAGGTCTGATTCATCATCTCAGAGACCGTATAACCTCTTAGCCTCTCAATATAGGGACTGACATAGGTAAATTTGAAATTCATGTCCCGTATCCAGATCACATCAGCTACATTCTCAATCAGGAAGCGATACTTCTCCTCTGACTGACGCAGGGCATCCTCTGCTTCTACGCGCCTGGTAATATCCTCCTTCAAGAACTCTATGTACTTCTCCCAGAGTCTTTTGGTAATATCTGATTGGGTGATTAGGCCACAAATCTCTTCTTCTTCATTAACAATGACCAATCTGCGAATTCTTTTTGTGCTCATTCTTTTTGTCGTCTCATAGACAGAAGATTCTATGGTTATGGTCTGAACAGGCTGGCTCATCACACTGCCTATCTTCAAATGCTTTATCTGCTTTTTTCTATGAAAGAGCCTGGCTACATCTCTCTCAGTCAATATGCCGAGAGGTTTTTTCTCCTCCTCAACAACGATACAACTGATGGAAAGCTCTACCATTTTTCTTATAGCTTCAGAAAGGGGGGTTCCTTTTTTGCAGGTTACCACATTACGGGTTATTAGCCGTGAGATATCCTTCAACTCAAGAAGGTATTCTGCGGAAAGGTTGTTGATAATGTCAGAAATGGTTACCACACCAGCGATACTGCCACCTTCTTCTACGACCACAAGGTGCCGTATCTTATGCTTCTCAAACATCTCATGCGCCTGATAGATGTTCATATCAAGCACAGCAGAGAGGATGGGGCTGGTCATCACCTCTTCTATCCTTCTCTCTAAGGAAAGCCCATCGTGAAGCACACGGACAGCATCCTTTTCTGTAAATATGCCTAAGGGTTTCTTGTCCTGGGAGATGATTAGAGAGCTTATCTCCTCTCTTCCCATAAGTTGGATAGCCTCAGAGATGGAAGTCTGGGGAGAAACAGAGATGACATTGGTAACTAAAATATCCTTGAGTAGTCTTTCTGACATCTTCACTACCTTAAGGTTATAATTTAAGCTAACATTGTTAGGCGAAAACTGCCCTCAGATTCTCTTATGCTTTTTTGTACCCGCAGGATGAGGTCTTCTGGCTGGAAGGGTTTGGTGATATAATCATCGGCACCCTCTTTCTTGGCTCTATTCCTATCCTCTTGCTCAGCCTTAGCTGTAATAATAGTTATAGGAATATTGCTTGTCTTCTTGCAGGCTTTAAGCCTTTGGCAGACCTGCCAACCATCTAATACTGGCATCATAATATCAAGGAGAATGAGATGGGGCATATGCTGATAAGCCTTGTCTATACCCTCCTTTCCATCAAATGCCTCGATGACATCATAACCCTCTGTCTCAAGAAGAGCCTTTAATATCTCAACAATATCCTGGTCGTCATCCACAATCAAAATCTTCTTTGCCACCCCATAATTTTATCATATTTCTTTCTCTTTGTCAATCTTCTTCGAATTGCTTTTGTAACCCCTTTAGTTTCAGTTGTAAATTTGGAATCTTTTTCTTGACCTGCCTCTTCTTTTTCCATATATTATATATATCGGCATTTTTTTAACTGGCTTAAGCGGTTACAAAATTTTATTAAAGGTTATTCTAAAAAAAGCCGATATATAATATAGGAGGGAAGGAATTATGGATATAAGTAAAATAGGCAAGGTTGTAAATATAGGAGATATTCAGAAAAAAGGCATAAATGGTGCAGAAAGATTGGTTTCACCCGACCAAGATAAGGTTTCTGTCTCCGCTTTGGCAAAAGAGCTTTCTAATAGGGATATGGCCATAAGGTTTGCAAAGGCTCTTATGTCAAGCATTCCTGATGTTAGACAGGATAAAGTTGAATTGGCAAGAAGCAATTTGGCAAAAGGCTATGATGCAGAAGAGATAGCCGGGAAACTTTTGGGATTATAGTCTTTATAAATTGTTGCAATCTGTTTTTGGTAATTTTATACTTTTTCAGTGAGAGAAGACTCTTTTGCTGAAACTACTATCTCGCCTCATATCTACACTGTCTCTGAGATTACAAGCCAGATAAAGGCTTTGCTTTCTGAAGCCTTTCCCTTTCTCTGGGTAAAGGGAGAGGTCTCAAACATAACTACATCTAAAGCAGGTCACACCTATTTTACCTTAAAGGATACAGATAGTCAGATAAGTTGTGTCCTCTTTGGTAGGGCAAGGCTCAAAATTCCTGTTCTTCCACAACAAGGAGAAGAGATTGCTGTTGGCGGACTCATCACCGTCTATGAAAAGAGCGGTGGATACCAGATAGTGGTAGAGAATATTCTCTCTTTGAGCAAAAAGGGAAGGCTGTGGATAGAGTTTGAGAAGCTAAAAGAGAGGCTCAAGAAGGAAGGGCTCTTTGATTCTATCCACAAAAAACCACTCTCTATGGTTATTGATAGGGTGGCTGTGGTAACCTCTCCAACAGGTGCGGCGATTCAAGATATACTAAAACACTTGCCGGATATAGAGATCCTGATATTTGGTGTCTCTGTTCAAGGAGAGACATCTGCTCAGGAGATAGCCTCTGCTATCACGAGGATAAATAGATTGAAGGATAAGCCTGATGTCATTATTGTCGGCAGGGGTGGTGGTGCGATAGAAGACCTCTGGTCATTTAATGAAGAGCTTACTGTTAGGGTAATATTTTCTTCTAATATTCCAGTAATCTCTGCTATCGGACACGAAACAGATATAACCATCTCTGATATGGTGGCAGATTATAGGGCGCCAACACCTACAGCCGCAGGTCAGATTATAAGAAAAGTAAGGGAAGATGTAATAATGAACCTAAAAGACCTTTCTAATAGGCTCACAAGGCAATTAGAACATCTGACAGAGAGAGAGGAGATAAAGCTCAAATCTCTTACAGCTTCCATTGTCTTTACCAGACCCTATCTTCTAACTCTCAAATGGCAGCAGAGATTAGACGACCTTTATCTATCTTCTGAAAGGCTGATCAATTTAATGGTAAGCAGAGGCTCGGAAAGATTTAGGAGGCTCTCTGAGGTCTATAAAGGGGTGGAGAGCAAGGTTATAGATAGCCAAAGGGAGAGGCTAATGGTCTTTAAGTTTGAGCTTTCTGTAAGAATAGATAGGATTATTGCCAAGCAAAAGGTGAGATTTGCCTCTGCCTCAGTAATCTCCTCTTTAGACCCCAAAGCACCCTTAGTAAGAGGATATAGCATAACCTATAAGAAGGATGGCTCAATTGTAAGAAAGGCAGATGATATAAAGGAAAGGGAAGGTTTGGAGATAAAACTTGGCAGTGGTAGAATAGAGGCTGAAGTGACAAAGATATATATGAAGTCCATTAATTAAGTTGACATAAAAAAATGGAGTAACCGCTTAAGCCTATACATTAGGGGTGTCGGCAGATAAATCATTTCAAATGCTAAATTTGCAATTTGCAATGAATTTTATCCCCTTTTCAGACACTACCTGAACGCTTACGATTAACTATAATATGCGTAACTATTTACCCATCTGAAGTGAAACAACAACCATGTAAATGGAATTCATTGCAAAATTATCAATGAGCAATTAGCAATTAACAATGAAGAAGAGAAATAATTTTAAAATGCTAATTGCTAATTTTACATTTTACATTGAACTTTACTCGGTTACTTCAGATGAGTAAAGTGTTACTAATATGCTGATAGTCCAAAAATTCGGTGGTTCTTCTGTGGCTAACCCAGAGAGGATAAAGAATGTAGCTAAAAGGGTGGCAAAGAGATCAGAAAAAGATCAATTAGTTGTTGTTGTTTCTGCCTTAGGAGATACAACAGATAAGCTGATTGAGCTTGCCCATCAGATAACAGACCTGCCATCAGGAAGGGAGATGGATATGCTCATCTCTACAGGCGAACAGATCTCAGCCTCTCTTTTATCTATGGCTCTTCACGGAGAAAGAAAGAATGCTGTCTCTCTTTGTGCATCCCAGGCGCAAATCCTGACAGACTCCAGCTATGGAAAGGCAAGGATACAGGAGATAAATACCAAAAGGATAGAAAAGGAACTGCAAAAAGGAAATATTGTCATTGTTGCGGGTTTTCAAGGTGTAACAGAGGATGAGGATGTGACCACGCTTGGAAGGGGTGGTTCTGACCTGACAGCTATTGCTTTAGCTGCTGTTTTGAAAGCTGAAAGGTGCGAGATATATACAGATGTTGAAGGCGTTTTTACAGCAGACCCAAGAATCGTGCCTTCTGCCAAAAAGCTGAATAGCCTCATCTTTGATGAGATGTTAGAAATGGCCTCTTTAGGCGCAGGTGTTATGCAGACAAGGGCTGTTGAGTTTGCCAAGAAGCATGGGGTTTGTTTTGAGGTAAGGTCAAGCCTTACAGAGGCTCCTGGAACTATTATATGTAAGGATAAGGAGGTAAATGATATGGAGAAGCTTTTGGTCTCAGGGATTACAACGGATCCAAATGAGGCAAAGATTACTGTAGTTGGCCTTTCCGACCAGCCGGGTATTGCCGGAAAGGTGTTTTCTGCGTTGGCAGAAAAAGATATAAATGTGGATATGATTATCCAGAGTTCTGCTGGCGAAGAGAAGAAGAATATATCATTTACTGTAGATAAGGTTGACCTTCGAAAGGCTCTCTCAGTCATAGAAACCTTAAGAGACCAGATAGAGATAGGCTCTGTTATCTCTGATTGTGATATGGCTAAGGTCTCTGTGATCGGAGTTGGGATGATGAGCCAGCCTGGTGTGGCAGCAAAGATGTTCTCTTGCTTAGCAGATAAAGGGATAAATATTGATATGATTAGCACTTCAGAGATTAAGATATCCTGCGTGATTGAGAAGGCTAAGATGGAAGAAGCAGCAGTCAGTTTGCATTCTGCCTTTGGGCTGGATAAGTAGATTTAACCACAAATGGGATCTATATTTGTTTCTGTCGTCTTTCATAGCTTTTTGCTCTATATGGCTTCTCTAATAGTCATAGAATCTAATCTTAAAGCAGAGAGGTTGCTTGAGATTGAGCTTCTACCTGTTGAGCAGAAAGAGCAGAAGATTGCGTCTCCTATTAAAATTCCTCCAAAGAGAGAGCGACCAAAAAGGATTGGAAGAGAGAAAAGGGTCTTTATTCCAGAAAGAAAAGTAGCCACTGTTCCAAAAATAAAGGAGACAGTTAAGATTGTTGCAGGACCAATAGATCATCAACCTGCTCCAAAATCTGTACCAATAGTCTCTGAGACAGCAGGGGATATCCTGACTGGAACACTTACGGGTGTAGAAACAGATAATCCTGGAACAGGCATTCCATCCTTTGAGGTTGCTTCCTCTATCAAAGTGGAGGTTTCCGGCGAGGTGACAGAAAGACCTGTTCTTTACCAGAAAGGGTTTAAGATTCCTGAGTGGGTTGAGAAGAAAGGGTTTTCTCTGACTGGAGAGTTCAGGTTTTGGGTTTTGCCAGATGGCTCTGTTGACAGGGTTTCTGTGAATAGGTCTTTTGGCTATCCATCTTTAGACTCTTTGGCTTCTTCTGCTATATTAAAATGGAGGTTTCAGAGCCTACCAAAGAATATTAGTTATAGAGAAGAATGGGGAGTAGCAGGTATTAAGATAAGGCTGAAATAAACATAAGTATTTAGGTGTCAGAAGGAAAAAGGAGCACCAGAGCACCAGTAAAGAATTTAACTAATACTCTGGTGACTGGTGACTGGTGCACTGGTGACTAATACTCTGGTGCACTGGTGACTGATGCTCTGATGACTGGTGCACTTACAGTTACTTCAGAAAGGAGGCATAGAATGAAGATAGGTGTATTAACAGGTGGTGGTGACTGTCCTGGGCTTAACCCGGCTATAAGGGGGATAACCTTGAGGGCAGAGGACTTTTCCGATGAGGTTGTCGGAATATTGGACGGATGGAAAGGGCTTTTGGAGAAAGAGACGATGCCCATTAGTCTTTCTGATGTAGATGAGATTATGAGGATGGGTGGAACAATATTAGGGACATCAAGGACAAACCCTTATAAGAAAGAAGGAGGGGCTGAAATCTGCAAGAAGAATATGGCAGAGCTTGGCTTAGATGCATTAATTGCTATTGGAGGAGAGGATACATTGGGTGTTGCGGCAAAGCTCCATAAGGATTTTGGCCTACCTGTTGTTGGTGTGCCAAAGACAATGGACAATGACCTATCCTGCACAGACTATACATTTGGCTTTGATACCTCAGTTACTTGTGCTATTGATGCCTTAGAGAGGCTAAGAGACACAGGTAGGTCGCACAGAAGGGTTATGGTCTTAGAGGTGATGGGAAGGCATGCAGGCTGGGTGGCTTTATTTACTGCTATTGGAGGGGGTGCAGACTGGGTTTTAATCCCTGAGATAGAACCTGATTTGGATAAAATGTGTGAGCATCTTATTAAAGTAAAGAAGAGAAAGGGTTATGCTATGGTTGTTGTCTCAGAGGGGATAAAACTTTCACATAAGAAGAAAGAGGAGGTTGATGAGTTTGGTCATATGATTCTCCAAAAGAGAGGGGTTGGACAGCATATCGCAGAGGAGATAGAGAAGATGACGAAGATAGAGACAAGGGTTGCTGTTATTGGACATATCCAAAGGGGTGGCCCACCTACCTTATTTGACAGAATCTTAGGAGTAAGGGTTGGAGTCTTTGCTGTTGACCTGGTGCATAGTAAGAGATTCGGAAAAATGGCGGCTCTTTCTGGAAATAACATTATAGAAGCAGACCTTTTTGATGCCACAGGAAGATTAAAATTGGTAGATAAAAGCTGGTATGACATGGCTTTGACACTCTTTAAGTAATACCCAATGAAAACAGGTTTACAAAAAAAATAGGGAATAAAAGGGGTCCAGGATTCAAGGGTTCCAGTCTTTCAAGAATTCAGTAATCTCGCCTTCTTTTCGACGCATCTCCCCCTCTACCCTTGAATCCTTTTTAAGCCTAAATTTTTGCCGACCTGATTTATTTAGGTAAAGAATAATGAAATATATCGTCTTGGTTGGAGATGGAATGGCTGATGAGCCTCTTTTGCAGTTGGGCGGAAAGACACCTCTTGAACATGCAAATATTCCAAATATGGATAGACTGGCCAAAGGAGGAGAAGGAGGCTTAGTCAAAACTGTTCCAGATGGGTTTCCTGCTGGCTCTGATGTGGCGAATCTATCTATCCTTGGCTATGACCCAAGGTCGTATTATGCTGGAAGGGCACCCTTAGAAGCAGCAAGTATGGGCGTGAGTTTAAGGAAGAATGAAATAGGCTTTAGATGTAACCTTGTTACGGTAAAGGATGGAGAGATGTCTGATTTTGCCGCAGGCCATATTAAGACAGATGAGGCAAAAGGAATAATTGAAAGGATAGATAGAGAGCTTGGTAACGACAAGATACGATTCTACCCAGGCGTAAGCTACCGCCATCTCACCGTAATAGACTCATCTCTTATCCCTAATCTTTCATCCATCACCTACACACCTCCACATAACATCACAGGACTTACATACAAAGAATTCCTTCCAAAAGCAGGATTGATAAAGGATTTGATGGAAAAGTCACATGCTATCTTGAAGGATAGGGAATATGCCAATATGATCTGGCTCTGGGGAGAAGGAAAGGCTGTTGAGCTTCCGCTACTCACCGAAAGGTTTGGTATATCAGGCACTGTTATCTCAGCTATAGACCTGGTTAAGGGATTAGGTATCCTTTCTGGCTTAAGACCCATTGATGTTCCGGGTGCTACAGGTTACTACGATACAGACTATGAAGCAAAGGCAAGGTATGGGCTTTGTGCCTTGAAAGATTATGATCTGCTCTTTCTCCATGTAGAATCCCCTGATGAGGCTGGACACAATAAGGATTTGAAGGAGAAGATCAGGGCTATTGAGAACTTTGATGAAAAGGTTGTGGGCAGAATTTTAGATGGATTAGCTGAAGATTTTAGAATCCTTGTTCTTTCAGATCATCCTACACCAGTTGCTTCTGGAAAGCATTCCTCTGACCCTACACCCTTTACTATGTATGGAAAAGGAATAGAACCAGACAGAATGGAAAGTTTCTGTGAGAAAGAGGCAAAGAAAGGCATTTTCATAGAAGAAGGCTTCAGGTTGATAGATAGATTGATATACGGAAACGCATTGACCATCTGAAATATACCCAAATAAATCAGATTTGCAAAAGACTAAAAGGGATTAGAGAGTAGGGAATAGGGATTAGGTTTCATTTATTACTACTCTCTACTCCCTAATCCCTACTCCCTTTCTTAAAGTCTGGAGTCTCAAGTCTAATGTCTTAAAGTCTTGTCTAAATTTTGGTAAACCTGTTGCTTTTGAGTATACATTGTCTATTCCAGGCAATCAAGAGTATTCCGTAGATCAGCTTAAGGTCTTATTGTTGGAACTGAAAGAGAGATTGGGAAGGAAAATAACCTTAGATGAGTGGTTTAGTTTATGAAGAGATGGTAGAAAAAAGATTTGCAGATTATGGAGCCGTGTTTGTTCTTCTTGTATCCTTTGGGATTTATTTGCTGACATTGACGCCTACGGTTGGGTTGCATGATTCAGGGGATATGATTACATCAAGCTATGTGCTGGGTATTGCTCATCCTCCTGGTTATCCGCTCTATACCTTATTTGGCAAGGGATGGATGACTGTTATACCGATTGGGAATATAGCCTATCGGATGAATATGCAGTCAGCCTTGTTTGCTTCGTTGGCGGTGATGATGGTGTATCTAATCATTTTAAAATTATCAATTAGTAATTATCAATTAGCAATTACAAGAATAATTCCTGGGGTTGTTGCGGCTTTGATCTTTGCCTTCTCTACCACCTTTTGGGAGCAGGCTGTGATAGCTGAGAAATATACCTTGAATGCCTTCTTTTTCAGTTTGCTTATCTTCATCCTGCTTAAGTGGCAGGAAACTTACAACTTACAACTTACAACTTACAACTATCTTTATCTGTTTGCTTTTATTCTTGGCCTGAGTTTCACCCATCACTTTCAGACGATCTACATTGTGCCTGCGGCTATCTTTTTTCTTTTTAGCCACAGAGGGCACAGAGAGCACAGAGGAAGAATTCATTTCAAATTTAGCATTTCAAATTTAGCATTTCAAAAATTTAAAATGCTAAATGCTAAATTTGCAATTTCCGATATTTCGCACCCTTTAAGTCAGATTAGCTATTGTAAGCCAAAATTGTTTGAAAATGGCTCTTTAGTTCTTTTATAAAAGGATAATTCTTAAGTAAATCTTTGTTGCTTTTGGTGCATTGGTTGCTCCTTTTTTGGATTTTGGACAGACCAAGGGTGTCTTTGGCTTTTTTCAGGTTTTCCAAACAAGAAAATAATACCAGTTCTTTCGAAAAATTCTTTGCATTATGTGCCTCTTGGTAACCAGGTGTTTGAAATGCGGTAAACCCGTCCCTCAACGCTATAATAAATTCCATAGCAAAAGCCAGAGAAAATTCCATAGCTAAA
>JASEHO010000059.1 GCA_030018505.1 bacterium | reverse complement strand
CTCCCTTTCCCCTTCTCCTTAAACACATTTTTCAACTGATAACTGAGGGGTTACGTTATTGCTATAAAAAAACTTGCCAAAGAGAAAAATTTTTTGGTATAATGAGCAAAAAAAGAGCATTATGGGAAAAAAGAACCAGAATTTATATAGATACCTCAGCAATTGGCGGCTGTCTTGATAGTAGCAAACTATCCTGATATATATGAAGATAGCAATTATTCAATATCCTGGGACAAATTGTGAATATGAAACAGCAGAGGCAGCCAAATCCTGCGGATTAGAGGCAGAAATCTTTAGGTGGAACAGATCGCCAAAAGAGTTGGCTAAATTTGATGGGTTTATCATATCAGGTGGATTTTCCTATCAGGACAGAATACGGGCGGGTGTGATAGCTGCCAAGAAGCCAATCATTTTAGAGATTGCCGAGAGAGGAGATATGGGCGCGCCAGTGCTTGGTATATGTAATGGCTGTCAGATTCTGATAGAGTCAGGCATGGTTCCTGGGACAAAACAGGAGATAGAGATGGCTTTGGCAGAGAATAGGAGGCAGTGGCCAGGTTTTATCTGCGAATGGGTCTATCTCAAAGTATCTTCTGCGATAAGCCCTTTTTTCTCCCAATTTTCTCAAGGAGAGGTTTTCCCAATCCCAGTTAACCATCAGCAGGGAAGATTCACCACAAAAGACCAGGGTCTGCTTGATACCCTAAAAGATAATGAACAGATAGCTCTCCAATACTGCACAGATGATGGAAGAATAGAGGAGTCTGCAAATCCCAATGGTTCTCTATATAATTTGGCAGGTTTGACAAACCCAAAGGGAAATATCCTGGCCCTTATGCCCCACCCAGAGAGATGCACCTTCCTTTATCAGATGCCATCAGACAGCTCATCTTGGGGAAAGAAAAAAAGAGAGGCTTTTGGAATGCCAAAAAAGATGTTAGAACCAGCACCAGGGGCAAAGATATTTCTTGGAATGAAAGGTTTTTGATAAACAAAATTCTTGCGGTTTCTGAAGCAAAAAACTTTTTTTATTTTTCGGCTACAAATACCTTGCTATCTCTAGCAATAACCGCGTCTGCGCTTTCAGGATTTCCTCTACCCATAAGTTTAACTTCGCACTTGTATTGATTTTTACCTTCAACTGAATTTTATTGTCAAAGTAAGTTCTAAATCGTGTTCTACTCATCTTGAAATTTTTCAATAAGGCTCTCTTGTTTTTCGGCGTATTCAAACGGATTAGTCGCTTTGCCATTCAAGAAACTTTCATCTTCAAATCCTGTTGCAACCCAACGCCATTGCTTTTTTCCATTGATGACGCATTCCACTGATTGTAAATGGACACCTGTTGAAAAAATTGTTGTTTGATTTTTCATTTTCTAAATTATTGTGCGATAATCAAAACTTCCTTTGAGTTTCCGTTGCTCAAAACATATTTATAATCTAACTTTTTAACTTCCATGGATCTTTTATATTTTTTGAGCATATTTACTAATTCAGAAATCGTTGGAGTGCCGTCATCTCGATAGGAAACGACTAAAATTGAATTTTTGAATTTATCAAACAATCGCTCAAAAGCACCGTGTATCTCGCCTTTGTTACACCATTCATTTTTGCCGTTTTTTATCTTTTTGTGTTTCGAGCTTTCATCAATCAGTTTTGGCCATTCATTGTAGAAAACAATGCCTTCCAAAAAATGATAAAAATCAAAATAATTTACGCCTATGCCTTTTGCAGAAATGTATGGCGTATCAATATAAACAAGGTCAATTTTAGGAATGGTTAAATCGAAAACATCGGAATGGAACGCCTGATTTTTTTTGCCATTATCAAACACGGCATTGTTTGCTTCCTCAACAAACTTTAGAAAATGATCCTCAAACGGGGCATCCCATGTTTTTTTATTGCCAAAACTTCTTTCAACCTCCGCCGTTCTAATATAAAGATTTTTGCGATGGAATAAATTATATGGCCGTTTGATTATACAAGATTGGAACAAAGCGTAATACGCTAATGCCTGCTTGTATTGATTTTTTATTTCACCAATGTTTGTGATTACGATATCCAGCCATTTATTTTCCTCGTCCGTAAAATAAATGTCGTGGAAAGTATCGTAAATGAAAGAGTGGTATTTTATTTTAGATTGCTTTTTGAGAATAAAATCTAAATCTTCATCGTTCAATATAATTTCTTTGTTTTCGATCAAGGCAAGCCCTACATAATGATTGAATTTTAATGAATCATTATAGAAAACCCGCTTGCCATTTTTCTTGTACATATAGCCGACGCAACCGGTTCCACCGAAAGCGTCAAGCACTGTGTCAAAATCTAAATCTTTTGTATAATAGTCTATCCATTTGAGAATTTTATATTTACTTCCTTGATAACGAGTAGACGGCAAAACACCAGCCTTTTTTGTTGGAATCTCACTGAATAATTGCGATTGCTGTTGTTTTGCACTTCTCATAGCTAAAGATTTTTTATGTTGCGGTATTTCAAATAATCTTTGAGGTTTGAATATGGCGGCCGCTTCAGTTTCGCACTCCGCGCCATTTCCAGCGTCATATAATTTATCCAGTAATCGTCAAATACCTTAACTCCCAGCGTAGAAAATGGCCCGGTCCCTTCCTTCAGCTCGCTCATCTTTATGCAGGAACCGATATTCTTTGTGTTTCCGCTTCCGGGCCGGTCTTTGGCAATTCTGTATTTTTCTTGAATAATGAAATCAAAATCCTTTACTACCGATAGAATATCCTCCAAGTCATCAATGGTATAAACTTTATTTTCGTCTATCAGTTCTTCCTGTTGGGTATAGATAATGCCAAGAATATAATGTTTGTCATATTCTTTATATGGGAAAGTGATATTTTTCTTTGAATCTCTGTAACGAAAATATCCGGTAAATGCACCGAGCGTAAAACCAGAAATTGCCTCGTGATTTTTTCGGTAAGTGCTTTTGAGATCGAGGGCAATTTTCTTTTTATCTTTTGTAACAAAAGTAACATCGGGGTAATGATTTTGTTCCGTAGAAAAAATCATCTCGTAGCCATTCTCTTTTGCAAATTTTTGAATTACTGGAAACATCATCAACTCTATGATTTTTGAAACAACCTTTGTATCAACGGAGATGGTGTAGATATTTTTCGCTATATCAATAAAACCCTTTACTGACCAATCTCCAGACGGGGTGGAGAGGACTTTTCTAAAGTCCTCTGTGTGTTTGAGCAAATCCTTTTGAAAGTTGTCTTGTTCCATAAGTTTATTTGATTAAATCATCAATCTTAACATCTAACGCTTTGGCGATTTTTGATAGGGTGTCAATAGTCGGATTTTGAATTGTTCCCGATTCAATATTCTGAAAATTGGCGGAGGGGGTGGGATTCGAACCCACGGTGCCAAAAGGCACAAAGGTTTTCGAGACCTCCCCGTTATAACCACTTCGGTACCCCTCCAAATATTTATGTTGAGGCAAGGGTTAAGACATAGATGCTTTCTGCTCCTTCTGCCATCAGAACCTGGCTACACTCATTGACTGTACTTCCTGTTGTCATTACATCATCTATCAAAAGAAGCCTATGACCTTCAATCTGCCTTTTATCACCCTTCCATCTAAATGAACCCTTCACATTCTGCATCCTCGCAATATGGTCTAATCCGACTTGCGGCGGTGTGTCTATCTCTTTGATAAGTCCAGAGAGAACTGGAATCCCCCTATTTTTACTTAAGAAGTCGCAAAACAGTTTTGTCTGGTTGAATTTTCTCTTCCTCTCCTTCTTTTTATGAATAGGAACAGGGATGAGATAGTGAAACTCATTCTCAAATAGGTCAACTACACCATCCATCAAGTTAGCTAATCTGTCCGCTAAAATCAACCTCTTTTCATACTTTAGAAGGTGGATAGCCTCCTTCAGCACACCAGAAAACCCTCCATAGCTTCTTGCTTTTTCAAAGTATATCCTTCTGCTCTTGCAGGAAAGGCAGATAATGCCACCGTCAATATGCCTTCCACACTTTACACAAATAGGAGGCTTTAATGGCTCTATCTTATCAAAACAGCTTTTACAGATATAATTTTCATTCCATCTAAGCAGTTCTTTGCAGGTCTTACAATCTGCTGGAAAGAAGAGGTCAATAAGAAGAGAACCAAAATTCATCTTATCTATTCTTTTACTGTTCTATTATCTTCCTCTATCTGGATTGGTACAATGGAAAGGCTATGGCCCGTATCTATATCTATCTCTAAAATCACGGCACAGAATATGCCATCCTTCTTTGCTGTCTCAAACCTTTCTGGAATCTGGGTGAGAAACTTTTTTAGGATTGTCGCCTTCTTCATTCCGATGACAGAATCCCTTGCCCCAACCATACCCACATCCGTGATATATGCCGTGCCTTTTGGAAGGAGCCTGGCATCTGCTGTCGGAATATGGGTATGCGTGCCTATTAGGCCAGAGACCCTTCCATCAAGATACCAACCCATAGCCACCTTTTCAGATGTTGCCTCAGCATGGATGTCTATGATGATAACCTTTGTCTTTTCTGAAACCTCGTTGATAATAGAGTCTGCTCTTCTGAATGGACAGTCTAATGGCTCCATAAATGTCCTGCCGCAGAGGCTTATCACACAGACACCCTTTTTGATAATATAGCCTTGTCCAGGAACATCAGGCGGATAATTGGCAGGTCTAATAATTGGATACTCATCAATTATCTCATAGACCTCTTTTTTGGCAAAGATATGGTTTCCTCCAGTTATTATATCAATTCCGCCAGAGAGGAGTTCGTTTGCTGTCTTTTTGGTGATGCCAAACCCACCAGCAGTATTCTCACCATTAGCAATGACAAGGTCTATTCTCTTTTCTTTTCGTAGATCAGGAAGAATAGCAGAAACCAATCCCCTTCCCTTCTTTCCAATCACATCACCAATAAAAAGAACCCTTATGGTTGATTTCATTCTTTACTAATTTTCACTTTTCACTTTTACAGCACCCTTTCAGCTAAAGCCTTTGAATTTACATATGTCCGGTCAAAATCACAGCAACAGCCCCTAGCAACCCTTCTTGCCTGATTTATGTCTATAAAGTTATTAGATGAATGGGAATCTGTATTCAGGATTAGATTCGCACCTATCTCTTGGGCAAGATGAGCCACATGGCCATTAGTGATGCCATGAATAACCCGAGATGTAATCTCAAGGAGTATTCCCCTTTCTTTGGCCAGGGCCACCTCCTCCTCGCTGATAAGCCCAGGATGAGCCAGAATATTTATGTTGCTTTGCAAGCCAGCTATGTTTGTCCCAGCAGGAACCGTCTCAGCAATCGTCTCTCCGTGAACAATCACAATCTTTGCCCCAAGTCTCCTTGCCCTTTCTGCTATTTCGCTAATCATTGCTGGTGGAATGTGGGTAAGCTCTGCACCTGGAATCACCTTCAGCTTTTTTAGGTTTTTGTTCAGGTCCTCTGCCACCTGAGCCAACCTCGGCACAACAAGCTCTATATTTGAACTGTCTATGTGGTCGGTTATTGCCAAAACCTTAATCCCTTTTGCCTCTGCCCGATAAGCCAACTCACTTGGCAGAAGCTCTCCATCACTCCATAAAGAGTGGCTATGTAAATCAATCATTACTATACCTCCATGTAACCGCTTAAGCCTATACATTAGGGGTGTCCGGAGATAAATCATTTCAAATGCTAAATTTGCAATTTGCTAGTGAATTTTATCCCCTTTTCAGACACTACCTGAACGCTTACACCTCCATTATGGTCTATAGTCTATGTTAAATTACTGAAAGTTCATAATCTAAATCACCTATGCCAGCCTTCTTGGCCAATCCAAAGAAAGAATCTGCTTCAGAAAGGGCTATAGAGATGTTCCTTTCTTCTCCTTTCTTCTTTTTATCCCAGTCTGAGCCTGGATACTCAGGAGACGCAGCGGCTAAATCAAAACCTGCCTTATCGCAAGCCAGAGCATCATCTGAGATAAGGAGACCAATATCAGGGATGACTGGAATATCTGCCTTTTGAAAGCAATCACAATGCTGGGTAATATCCAAACAGATATTGATAAACAAGGCCTTGTTCTTGCCAAATGTAGAGAGGGTTGCTTTGAATCCATCCAATATTCCTGCCTGAACATCCCTTGGTCCCTTCTTCTCCCAGGGGACAGACAACGCCTCTTCTTTACACTCACCTATACACTCCCCACACCCTATACACAAATCCTCGTCATATTCAATCTTTTTGTCTTTAGCCTTTAATGCGCCAGAGGGACAAATCTTCACACAAGCCTTGCAAAAAAGGCACTTTCTTTCATTAAACTTGACCTCAGAGCCTGCGTGCATTGCCAGCTTGCTCTCTTTGGTAACACAGCCCATACCCACATTCTTGATAGAAGCCGCAGGAATGACTAAGGGATGGAAGGTAAAGTGGGAAAGAACAATCAAAAAATCTGCCTCAAAGACAAGAGAGGCAACCTTTATCTTAGAAAGCCTGAGAGGGTCTTTTACTATAGCTTCATAGCCTGTTGACCTTATCCCATCAGCAATAAGAACAGGGCAACCCATTGTCTCGCCAGTGAATCCATGAGAAGCAGCTGCAGAAAGCGCAGAGAACAAGGAGTGCCTTTTTCCTCTATAAAGAGCTGTTGTGTCTGTCAGAAATGGCTGGCCACCCTTTTCTTTTACCATATCCACCACTTTCTTGCTAAAGGTAGGTCTGATATACCTTGTATTTCCATACTCTCCAAAGTGGGTCTTTATTGCCACTGCTTCTTCTTTCTCAATCTGAGGAGAAGAAAGGGTTATAGCCTTTTCCAGACCCTCTAAAAGCCCTTTTTCCTTTACCTTTGCTGGGACAAAGAAGACCTTTTTCATTGGCTTTATTCTACAATCAAAGGGTCTCTATAGTCAAGGAATCTTATCCATCCTGTAACAAAAGCAAAAAAATATCTTGACAAGATAATAAGTATGTAGATATATTTTCTTTAGAAATAGGCAGAAATTTTAATGAAAAGGGGGTGAAAAAATGAAACGCTTCATATTAAATCTGAGCATCTGTTTGGTAATAGCTATGTGTTCTATAGCCATGATGGGTTGTTTTGGAAAGAAGAAAGAGCCTGTAACTGAAACACCACAAGCAGAAGAATCAATAGCAACTGAAGAGGAAGCAGCACCAGCAGAAGAAGGATCAGAAGCTGGAGAAGAGGGATAAGTAAGCAAAACTTAGGGATTGAAAAAGGAGAGGGAGAAGAGGCATTCTTTTCCCTCTTTATTTTTTACTTCTGAAATATGGTAAGGAGATACTTCATTTCAGGGGACTCAATCTGATTTGCGTTGGTTACTTTAAGATAGAACATTCCAATTCCTTGCCAGGTTAAGGTAGCTGATTCCCTTCCTTTTACAAAAGCAAGTCGCTTATTTTGTTCATTAAAAAGCTCTAAGTTTGGTGCTATCTTTGACTCCTCTCCTTTTCGCTTTACCTCAATCTCAAAAGAGGAGAATTTTTTCATCTCAAACTTATACCAGTCAACATCCATTGGTTTAGTAATCTTTCCATCCCAAATAGAAGCCTCAAGCCTATCTTCTTCAATTTCGTAAGCAGATTTAGGGTCATCATTTGGCTCATAGGGGTCCGGAGGAGAAGGTGCAGAGCCCTTTCTGTAGATATAGGTGAGCCAACAGGAGTCTTTATTAACAGAGATTATTGGGGCTTCTAAATAACCAGGTCTGGTGAGTTTTACAGTAAGCTCAGTTCCTTCTTCCATCACACCGACATAATAATCCATCACTGATATTCCACCCCTTCCCTTCTGCCTTCCAGAATCTATAAGATGGATGGTTTCAGACCGAATAGGAGCAGTCATTTTAGTTGCCAGATTGGAGTAAGAGATAGACAGGATTGGTGCGTATGGAGAGGGCCAGACCTCTGTGCTTAGACCATTTTGTTTAACCTGACAGGAGATGTTTACCCTGACAAATGGGCTTCCTAAACCAGACATCTCATCAAGAGGAGCACCTTTTGGAATGACAAACTTCCAGACTGCACACATATCTTTATCTTTCTCAAGAAAGTATTCTCCGACCACAGCCCTTCCATCAGATTTGAAGATTACTGGATCTAAATTCATTGTTCGGCAAGAGATATTACTGCACACTACTCCATTCTGACATGCCCAAAGAACCTTAGTAAAAAAAAGAGCTACCACCAGTATTTTTTTCATCTTTTTTGGCCTCCTATCTTTTGTCTTTCTATAAACCCTTCTGCCTCACTTAGCTCATACCTATCGTTTATCCCAGAAACCTCCATCTCATTCTCATGCTCAATAACCAGAACCCTTTCTTTCTCAAACATCTCAATCACATCCGTCAGGTAATATTCTTGTTGCTCGTTCTTTCTTCCTATCTTTTTTAGCTTCTCTGATAATCCTTGGGTCTTGAAGCAGTATATCCCTGTGTTCACGAGGTTTTCCTCTCTTTCAGAAGGTTTGGCATCTTTCTCTTCTACGATTCTTACCCTATCTTCGATAATTATTCTGCCATAGCCTGTTGGATTCTTCTTTCTTACTGAAAGAATAGTGCAGAAAGGGTTCTTTTTCTCATGAACATTTATCAAAGACTCCAGGCTCTCTTTTTTGATGAGCGGAACATCTGCAGGTAAAACCAGTACATCAGAAAGATTTTCAACAGAAGGCATAGCAGAGATTAGAGCATCTGCTGTTCCCAACTGCTCTTTTTGGATGACTATCTCTGCTCGCTTCCCTATTAGACTCGCTACTTCATCTGCCTGGCAACCAACAACAACAACCCTCTTTTTACAGAAGGATGTTGCCTCCAAAACATATTCTAATATTGGTTTTCCCATCAAAGAATGAAGAACCTTAGCCTTTGTTGACCTCATCCTTGTTCCTTTTCCTGCAGCAAAGATAACACAGCCTATCATCTCCCCTGCCTTCTTCTCATAGCCTTCATTCTCTTTCTCAGTTTCTTAAATTTATGTTTGGTTATCTTCTTTCTTCTCTTCTTTTTAACATTGGCCACTCCATCACCCCCCTTTACATAGACTGTAAGATTTTGTAACTGTTTACCTATCTAAAAGTGAAGCAACAACCAGGCAAAAAGGGAATTCATTGCAAAATTATCAATGAGCA
>JASEHO010000058.1 GCA_030018505.1 bacterium | reverse complement strand
GCTTCATCATCAATGCTGGTAAAAGATGAACTTATTCAGAAGGGCATAAAACTTTTGATTGATGGGCTTGGAAAGGAAAATGCCTTAGAGTTTATCACGAAGATGAAATCTGCTTCTTCTACTGTTATTCCTCCTCAAGGCAAAAAAGAAGAAGAAAAACCGCTTGAAAAAAAGGAGAATAAGAAAGAAGAAGACGAACTCTCTTTAGATAAATGGCTTCCTGCAGATCTTTAGAAAGATAGTCTCAAAATTCTTCTCCCAGCCTTCTTATTAAGCTCTCTTCATTCTCTCCATCTTCAGGAAAGGTGGCGATGCCATAAGAGACAAAAATTTTTTTCTCTATAGTAACAGAGGGGAAAATGCTCTCGTCAACAAAGGAGGTCAATCTCTCGGCAACCCTTTGTGCCTCTTCTCTTCCTGTCCGTAAGAGAATGATAAAGAAGCCCTTGTCTTCATATCTTATCACCTTATCTGAACGGTGCACCTCCTCCCGTATCTTTTTCTCAATCTCTTTAAGCAAAACCTCTTTCTTTGGGCTATCAATTATACCCACCAGCCGAAAGAGAAGGATGGAGAAAAGCCTTTCATCAACCTTTGCCGATAAGAGCTCATCCTGAACAGACAGGTGAAAGAATCTATCAACCTTTGGAATGCCAACGAAAAATCTTGTGCCTTTTCCCACAGTGCTTTCTACCCAAATCTTACCTTTATGGAGGTCAACAAAATGTTTGACGATAGCCAGACCCACCCCAGTTCCCTCAATTACACCGGCAGTCTTTGCCCTCTGAAACTTTCCAAAGATTCTATCAACATCCTCAGCTGGAATTCCTACGCCTGTATCCTCAAAAGCCACCACAATCTCTTCTTCCTTCTCTTTTGCTATGATAGAAACCCTTCCTCCCTCTTGGGTGAACTTAATGGCGTTGGCTAAAAGGTTGATAAAGATATGTTCCAGCCCCTCTTTACTTCCATATATATCCACAAGATTATCGGGAATGTTCTTTTCTATCTTTATCTTTTTGGTATCAGCTAATGTTTGAACAGCAAAGATAGAGGTTTCAATCTCCTCGCAAAGAGAGACTAAGTCCATATCAAACTGAAGCATTCCGGACTCTATCTTTGAGATATCTAAAAGATTGTTTATTACCCGCAAGAGCCTATCGCTATTCTTCTGTATAGTTATAAGAAATTGCCTGGCTTTTGGAGAAGGATCCCCTGTCTTTTCTATGAGATAGATAGCATTGTTGATAGAGGTAAGGGGTGTTCTCAATTCATGAGAGACATTGCTGATAAGCTCAGATTTTATCCGATCTATCTCCTTTTCTGCGGTTATATCCCTGATGATTATAGCCACAGCAAAGAGATCTTCATCCTCATCTTCTATCCTTGAGGCGATAACTTGCAACCACTTGCCAACCTTTTTCTCTTCTATCTTCCTGAAAAACTCTATCTCCTCAACGGCAATTCTTTCCTTCTTCTCTAAGCATCGGCTCACTATCTCTATTATCCCACCGTGATGTTGACTAAGGAGCACCCTATTATCTTTGATGCCTAAAAGTTTAGAGGCGGCAGGGTTGACAAGGATTATCCTTTTCTTGGCATCAACAACCAAAACCCCTTCTCCAAGCCCTTCTAAGATGGATTCCAACTCTTTCTTCTGGGCAAAGGCTAATTGTTGTGCTTCATGTCTATTCAGGAGAATGTCAGAAAAGATTTGGGCTAATACCCCTCCTAAAACCTCTGTTTTCTCCTTCGCTATCTCCTCAATCTTCTCTAAAACAGTAGTGTCGCCAGAGACATCAAGGACAATATCTACCTCTTTTTCAGCAAATATTGACTCATACTCCGTATATGTAGGAATATCATGCGAATTGGCAAATTTTATTCCGGCTGCATTTTTCTTTAGATCAACGACACCAACAACCTTGATATTTTTGTGAGCCAGGAGTATTTCAAGGAGTCCCTTTCCCCTTCTGCCACCCCCAATGATCAAAACATTCTTCATCTATTCTTCCTCTATGATTGCACCTACAGGACAGACCTCAGCACAGGTGCCGCAATCTGTGCAATCATCAGGATTTATCCAATAGGTATCCTCTTTCTCAGTAATAGCCTCTGCTGGGCATTCTTCAGCACAAACGCCACAGGCAGTGCACTCCTCTGTGATTACATAAGCCATTATCTCACCTCCTTTTTAAGCTATAAGCTATAAGCTGTAAGTTATAAGCTATAAGCTATAAGGATTAAGTAATAATAATTATCCTTTTTTGCTTAATCCTTACTGCTTACTACTTACAGCTTAATTTTTGCCAAAGTTAAATAATAACTTACTTCTGCATATTGTATAAAGGTTCTCTTTTTCCGTCAACTTTTTTTTACAACTTTATCTTCCACACTCTTTTTATGTCGGACTAAGCCTTCAAGCTCTGCTATTCTGATAAGTGGCTCAGACTCTCTTATAAGGGAGTCCTTTGTGTATGAGATGATGGAGGTTTTTTTCTGAAATGTATTTGCTGAAAGCCCAGAGGAAAATCTGGCAGAGCCTCCTGTAGGAAGGGTATGGGATGGACCAGCGATGTAATCACCAATAGCAACAGGCGTGGAGAGAAAGATAGCCCCGGCATTTTTTATCTTCTTCTTTACCTTCATAGGATTTTCTGTGTATATCACTAGATGCTCTGGAGCAATTTCATTCACTAACCCTATCCCAGAGCCCATATCTTCTACCAAAATTACCAGCCCATCCATCAGTTCTTTGGTCAGCTCTTTAACCTCCTCTGCCAATTTTAGGCTATCTGCGATAAGAATAGCAAGATAGCCCTTTCCATGCTCTGCCTGGGCAAGGAGTTCATTAGCCACAGAGTAAGGCTCAGCCTTTGCATCTGCTATCACCACAACCTCTGATGGACCGGCTAAGAGGTCTATACCCACATCTCCATAAACCTGCCTCTTGGCTAAGGTAACATAGATATTTCCAGGGCCAGCAATCATATCCACCCTCTTTATGCTCTCTGTGCCATAGGCAAGCCCAGCTATTGCCTGAGCACCTCCCATCTGATACACCTCAGTAATTCCCAACAGACCACAAGTGCCGAGGATATATGAATTAATTGAAGGAGGAGAGGATATAGCTATCTCCTGGACACCAGCGACTTGGGCTGGGATAACAGTCATTAAAAGCGTGGATATGAGCGGAAAGTTTCCGCCAGGGATGTATAGACCTACCCTTTCTATAGGCATAGCCTCTTCCCCAACTACCTTACCATTAAGCTCTTTTGTCCAGGAAGAAGAGAGTGTCTGGCTTTGAAAATCCCTTATGTTCTCACAAGCCCTCTCTATCAAAGCCAAATCCTTCTTATCTATATGAGAAAGGCTATCTTTAATCTCATCTTTTGGAACTCTAAGGGAGTTTAGCCTTATTCCATCAAACATCTCTGTGTATTGAATGATGGCCTCATCTCCTTTGCTTTGGACAGAGGAGATTATCTCAGAGACAACCCCAATCTCCTTATCAAGAAATGGTTTTTTAAGATATGAGTCTATCTCATTTCTATCTTTTGGGAGGCTTAATATTTTCATGTCAACAGATAAACCAAGATTCCTCTCTGGACAACAAGCCTATTCTTTGCCTGCTCAAAGACAATAGAGTTTGGGCTTTCTAAACAAGAGTCTGTTATCTCCTCTTTCCTATGTGCTGGAAGGCAGTGCATAACTAAGCAATCCTTCTTGGCTAAAGAGAGGAGCCTCTCATTTATTTGAAAATTAGAAAATGCCTTTATCCTCTCTTCTTTCTCTCTTTCTTGTCCCATGCTTGTCCAGACATCTGTATAGAGCACATCAGCAAGCCTTGCCGCCTCCTCTGGGTTGTCTGTAACCTTTATCAGGACACCACTTGCTTCAGACAACCTGGTTGCCTTAGCCAACACATCTTTTCTTGGGCAATACTCAGAAGGAGAGGCAATAGTGATATTCACACCCATCATAGAGCAAGCCAGAATAAGGGATGAAGCCACATTATTAGAGCCATCTCCGATAAAAGATAGAGAAAGATCCATAAGCTCGCCCTTTTTCTTCCAGATAGTGTATAAGTCAGAGAGTGCCTGGCAGGGATGAGCTTCATCTGAAAGCCCATTGATTACAGGAATAGTAGAGTATTGTGCCAACTCAATCAATCTTTGATGAGAAAAGACTCTGGCAATAATGCAGTCAACATAGGAGGACAAAACCCTGGCCACATCCCTTATTTCTTCTCGGACACCAAGCCCTATCTCTAAGTCAGCCAGAGATAGGCAAGAACCTCCTAATTGATTGATTGCTACCTCAAAAGATACCTTTGTCCGTAGAGATGGCTTTTCAAAGAAGAGAAGGATATTCTTATTCTGCAAAGGCTTTTGATCAGAGCTTTCATCATCAGAGAGCTTGAATATTCTCCAGATTGAGGCAGGCTCAAGGTCAGATACACAAAGTAAGTCTTTCTTCATCTCTTTTTGTAATTACGACAC
This sequence comes from bacterium, assembly GCA_030018505.1. Lineage (GTDB taxonomy): Bacteria > UBA9089 > UBA9088 > UBA9088 > JAGUXG01 > JAGUXG01. The sequence continues at coordinate 4,661 of JASEHO010000058.1, read as the reverse complement.
TTTTGGGCATTTGGTCTGGCTGGATTATCACAAGCACCCCGCCAGTCTAACATACAGCTATCACAGAGAAATGATGGAGATTTTCCAAATAACCCTTTTATAGCCAGGATAATCTTCTTTATAAATCCCATAAAAGTATCTTAAGAGAAATTATTGGATTTCGTCAACAAAAGATTTTGGTAACACTTGAATCATTTGAAGTAACAGAAAGTGCACCAGTCAAAAAGAGTATCAGTTAAATTCTTTACTGGTGCTCTGGTGTTCTATCTATTGCTTATGGGCATGGCTGAAAGACTATACAAGGTGCGCTATATCATTAAATGAGATTAAAGTAAATATCGGGTTGGCAATCTTGACGATGGTGATGGAGGCATTTGAGGTTGGAATTGACCAAATCTTATTGTAATCCATTGAAAGAATATGGGCAAGCCAAACGCTGATTGCTCCAGAATGAGTGACTACAATGCCTCGCTCCTCCTTTTTATGAGAAGCTATTAGTTCAGAGAATGCAGAGTCTATCCTATCTCTAAACTTAAAGAGCGTTTCTCCAAAAGGAGGTGAAATCTCCGCTGTCTTCTTAAACCATTCCCTAAAAGTCTTATTCTCTTTCCAAAGGGTTTTGCCGTCCTTTCCTTCCCACTCACCAAGATGCATCTCAGAAAGGTTCGGGTCAACTTTTATAGGCAGACAGGTTTTTGATGAGATAGCCTTTGCTGTTTGATACGCCCTTGCAAGATGAGAGGAATAAAGAAAAGAGAAGGAGAGGGTTTTTAGCCTCTCTGCCACTTTCTCTGCTTGCTCCTTTCCTCTTTTACTCAAATGTGGGTTGCTCTGACCCTGAACACGGTCAATCCTGTTCCAGTTTGATTCGCCATGCCTTATAAGATATAGTTCCATTGCAGCTGCTCATATTTTAGCTAAAATAGTTGACCAAAGTAAAGAAAAATTGTAATATACCCAATGAAAACAGCCTTTACAAAAAAATAGGGAATAAAAGGGGTCCAGGATTCAAGGGGGGACAGTCTTTCAAGAATTCTAGTATCGCCTTCTTTTCGACGCATCTCCCCCTCTACCCTTGAACCCTTTTTAAGCCTAAATTTTTGCCAAGGCTGATTTATTTAGGTATACAACCAAGAATTGCTTGACAAATCCATAGAAAAAGGGTAGAGTTAAGGGTATGAAGGGGATATTCTTAAGCCTGCTTATTCCCGCCTTATCTTTTGCAGGAATAATCACCATAGCACCCACAGACCAGAGCCAGAAGGAGCTTCAGAATACTTATAAGCTGGCGATAGATAGGAGCCAGAACCCGTGGGTGGAAAATGGGGCAACAAACTCTGAAATTTCAGCAAGGTTCGCTGAAGTGCCTGTTTATTGGTCTGCTTCAACTGATAAAGGCTCCTTCCTTTTTTTCCAGCCCTTTGAGGACTTAAAATATGGCTTGACCCGCGCCAACTGGAATCAGTATAAAAACATAAGCTACCAGCAGAAGGATTTGAACTACAGCGGAGCCTTTCCCAAAGCATACTCCTTCTCCTTCTATGATAAAACCATCAGTATCTTAAAGAGCAACATCAAGGATTCCTTTGGCTTAACTGTCTCTTGGGAGTATTACTACATCAAGGATAGGATTGAAAATGACTTAGGGTTGGCTACTGAGATATTTATAATAGGGACAGTTACCATTTTATTCTTTCTTTTATTAGATTGGTGAATTAAGAAAATAGGTTTGCTGTCCCCTATATTCCCCTATATTCCCCCTATATTCCCTATATTCCCCCTATATTCCCTATATTCCCCTATATTCCTATATTCCCCACAACTTTGTGGATAATTTGACTATCCCTAAGATAGCTTTGAGATGCTCTACCTCCATCTCTTTTAGAAGAGAAAAAATCTCTTGAGCAATCAACTCTTTTTCAGAGACAAGCTCTTTTTCTTGAAAGGGGTGAACAAAAAAAATCAGGAGATATATCTAAAGTCGCTGCAATCCTTTCTAAACTATCTAATGAAACACCCCTTTCTCCTCGCTCAATCGCTCCAATAGACCTGTAATCCAAATCTACTTTTTCTGCTAACCTTTCTTGAGTAAGATTAAGTTGTTTTCTTAATATTGGATATAAAAAACCATGGAAGAGAGGATAGGGTATAGGAAGGTCTTAAAAAACAGGAGATTCTTTCTCCTTTGCATAGGTCAAGCAACCTCCTGCTTTGGAGATAGTCTAACTACAATAGCTCTTATTGGACTCATAGCATGGTTTACGGGTGGAGCCAAAGAGATAAATATGATGTGGCTGATGCTTTCTTGTATCGCCCCACAGGTATTGCTTGGGCCATTTGCAGGGGTTTTTGTAGATAGACTAAAGAGAAAAAATATAATGATCCTATCTGACCTCATAAGAGGGTTTCTCATTCTTCTCATTCCATTCACTCAGTCGACTTACCAGATATTCATCATAGCCTTTCTTGTTTCCATAGCCGATATCTTCTTTTCTCCAGCCTATTCTGCTTTTATTCCAAATATTGTTGAAAAAAAAGAACTGTTTGTAGCCAACTCTATTCTTACCTCAACAAGGGAATTTATGAATTTGATAGGACCTGCTATTGGAGGAGTAATTATAGGTCTTTTTGGAATAAAATCAATCTTCTTTATAGATGCAGTTACATTCTTTCTATCGGCATTGGCTATCTGGAATATCCCAGCAGAAGAGGCTTTAGAAAGTAAAAGACTTCCTCAAAGATTTTTCTCTGAATTAAAGGATGGATTGATCTATATAAGAAGAAACAGGGTGATCTCTTTTATCTGCTTGCTCTTTTGTGCAATGATGTTAGCCGGCGGCACAATAAACTTAGTGCTTCCTCTCTTTGTCAATGAGGTCTTACAGAAAGGTGTAAAGGAGTTTGGCTTTTTGATGAGTGCCAATGCCCTGGGAATAATCCTTGGTTCTCTCATTGGAGGCAGAATTGGTCAAGGAATAGATAAGGTAAAACTCATCATATTTGCCGTAATTCTCTGTGGTGTAAACTCAACATTATTTGTATTAAATCCTGTTTTTGTCGTCGGATTAGGGCTATTTGTAATCAATGGATTTGCAAATGGATTGTGGGGAATCTGCAGTGGAACTGTCATTCAAGAAGAGGTTGAAGACTCAAAGAGAGGGAGGGTATTTAGTGTAGTTGGTGCAGTTTCTGGTTCATCAAATATGATAGCTTCTGGAATGGCTGGAATCTTGGCTCGCATATTTGGCTCAAAGGTTTTATTTCTTGCTTCAGGAATCTTTATGTCAATCATAGGGATTATTTCATCCTTTTTTCCAATCAGAGAAGAGAAAAAGGTTTTATAGGAGGTACTAATATGAAGAAGTTACTCATTTGGGATATTACCTCTGCTTGTAATCTGAAATGTATCCATTGCTACAATGCAGAGAAGTATGACGGAAAGAGGAAGGACATAGGAAAAACTTTAACTTTACAAGAAGCGTTAGATACGGCAGAAAAGCTTCATTATGGAGGGTTTAGGCGTGTACTTCTAATAGGTGGGGAACCCCTTATGTATCCTGACCTACCAGTTCTGATTAAGTTTCTTAAGGATAGAGGATTTACCGTGATGGTAACTACAAATGGAACACTTCTTGTGTCTCAAACACTGGTGGAATTAAAGATAGATTCAATGCTTGCAAGCATTGATGGAGCGACAGAGAAAACAAACGATGAAATTAGAGGTAAAGGAACCTTTCTGTTAGCCACTGAAAATCTTAAAAGATTTGCCCAGATTGTTTTAGAAAAAAGTGTCAATACATTGACAGGAATAGGTTTTGTTGTTACTAAAAAGAAGGTGAGACAAAATGAAAGCATACGCTACTGCTTCTGCCTATAGGTGCCAAAGGATGGTTATTTGATATGGGCGGTCGCAGTGGCTGCGGCTATTGCAAGCTTACTTACTTTGCCTAAGGCAGGGCAAACCCTGGGGGAGCTATCCCCCAGGACGCACTTATATTTTTTATTATTTAAGGTTCTAAGCCCTGTGATCAGGTTTAACCCTAACTTTGGCAAATCTTAAAATAAAACCCGTAAAATCTGAGGTTTTCTTAAACTAATTGGCTCAAGTTCAAAGGCATAAGCTCAAATTAGGATTGTTTAAATCAATATTCCTACTCCTTATCTAAAGGGCAACCCGAAGTCTCCTTTTCAGTTGTAGTCATAGTCAAAGCAGAGTGCTTGACGCCCTTTACAGACTTCAGTTTATTGGCAAGACTCTTAATCTCTTCTGGCTTTCCTTTTACTACAACTACCTCTAAGCAATTATTATGGTCCAAATGAATATGCTGGGAGGAGATGATTGTTTTATAAAAGTCGTGTTGGATATCAGTCAGCTTATTTACCAATTCCCGTCTATGATGATCATAGATTAAGGTGACAGTCCCAGCAACACTTCCATGTCCTGCCCATTCTTCTTTGACCAAAGCCTCTTTTATCAGGTCAGAGATGGCTTTGGACCTTGTAGGATAGCCTTTTTCTTTTTGATAACTATCAAACCTTGCCAGAAGCACATCTTCCAACGATACACCAAAGCGAACTAGTTTCATCTATTAACCTCCGTCTCCAAGCAACTATTTAGCCAGGTGAAGCAACAACTAAGTAAAAAGGGAATTCATTGCAAA